>NZ_JBHWZH010000023.1:0-40451 GCF_042728285.1 Streptomyces sp. NPDC060194
ATCCCACAGCACCTCAGACACTAGGCAATGCTGACCTCAGCCCGAACACAAACGCACCCGGATTTCCTTGACCAAACCCATAGGGGCACCCCCCCCGGACGCGCGTCCGCCCGCAGGCGTGACCCACGTCACGTCCGCCTGCTGTCACGTCCCGGCTGCCGCCCCTGTCAGGTGGGTGTCAGCAGGCGGACGAGGAGGGCGGGACGATGGGCGCACACCGGGTGGTGGTTCTGGGGGCCGGGTACGCGGGGTTGGCCGCGGCGACGCAGCTCGCGGGGCGGGTGAAGGGGCGCGGCGGCGTCGAGGTGACGATGGTGGACGCGGCGGAGCGGTTCACCGAGCGGCTGCGGCTGCACATGTCGGGGACCGGGCAGGAGCTGGCCGAACTGAGCGTCCCCGCACTGCTCGACGGCACGGGCGCGCACTTCCGGCGTGGCTGGGTGACGGCGCTCGACACGGACGCCAAGGCCGTGCGGATCGAGGGCGACGACCCGATCCCGTACGACACCCTGGTGTACGCGCTGGGCAGTGTGACGGACACGGCGTCGGTGCCGGGGGCCGCGGACCACGCGCACACCCTGGACGGCGCGCGGGGTGCGGCGGAGCTGGCCGGGCGGCTGGGGCGGCTCGGGGCGGGCGCGACGGTGGTCGTCGCCGGGAGCGGTCTGACCGGGGTCGAGGCCGCGGCGGAGATCGCCGAGCGGTACCCGGCGACGGAGGTGGTCCTGCTCGGGCGCGCGGAGCCGTGCGCGGAGATGAACCGCAGGGCCGCGGCGCACGTCCGCGCCGCGCTCGACCGGCTCGGGGTGCGGGTGCGGGCCGGGGTCGAGGTGACGAAGGTGCTGCCCGGCGCGGTGGAGCTCGCGGGCGGGGAGACGGTTCCCGCGGACGCGGTGCTGTGGGCGAGCGGGACGCGGGTCGCCCCGCTGCCGGCCGCGGCCGGGCTCGACGTGGACGAGCGGGGCCGCATCGTCACCGACCCCGCGCTGCGGTCCGTCTCGCACCCCGACGTGTACGCGGTCGGCGACGCGGCGGCCGTCCGCCAAGGCGACCGCGTCCTGCACGGCACCTGCCAGAGCGGGATGCCGACCGGGGTGCACGCGGCCCTCTCCATCGACCGCGCGCTGCGCGGGCTGGAGCCCCGGCCGTTCCGCTTCGGCTACTACCACTGCCCCGTCAGCCTCGGCCGCGCCGACGCCGTCGTCCAGTTCACCCGCCCCGACGGCCGCCCCCGCCGCCTCGCCCTCACCGGCCGGCTCGCCGCCCGCTACAAGGAGACCGTCACCGCCTCCCCCTGGCCGACGTACGCCCGCATGACCCGCATGCCGGCCTCCGGCGCGTGGTGGCCGCGCGGCGGCCGCTCCACCCGGCCGCGCGGCTGAATCGGGGCGCGGCCGGGGCTACGCGGCCGCGCGCTCGTCCCACCAGGTGGCGGCCGAGTCCCTGACGTCGCGCTCCAGGCCGCCGCCCTTGGTCGCGAAGACCCGGCCGACGGGCTGCGGCCGGCCGCCGCGAAGGACCGCTGCGGGGTCCGCCAGATCGTCCGGTCGCCTCAGGCCGGGGGCGCTTCGTCGGGCGGGAGGACGACGACCCCCTCCAGCGCGTCCGCAAGGGCGAAGTGCGCGGCGGCAGCGTGCAGCGCCTGGAACTCGTCCGTCCGAATCGGGGTGTCGAAGTACCGCAGCACATGGCCCACGTCGTCGATCGCGAGCTCGGGATCGCCGTGCCGCGCCGCCTCGACGTCCGAGGCCAGCGCCCTGCGAGCGGGGTGGGACGCCGCGAGGCGGTCACGGAGGGCCGCGATCGCCAGGGCGGTCAGCTCTGCGGGATCGGCGGCCGGGAGCTCTCCGGCATCCGCGGATCGGTTCGTCGCCCGCTTCACGCCCAGAAGATCTCGAGAACGACGATCTGCGGGTCGGCGTGCCGGCGGATGAACGTGAAGACGATCCAGCCGCGCCCGCCGGCGAGGTCGGCGATGTGAGGCCCGGAGGGGCTGGTCGAGGCGAGGGGGCGCACCGTGATCCAGTGCGGCAGGGCGACGTCCGCGTCGATGCCGCGGAAGTAGGGGTCCGCGGCGGTGACCAGTTCCGCCCGGGCGGCCACAGCCAGGTCGCGGCCGTCCGCGGGCATCTCCTGGAAGGTCTCCCACGCCTGCTTGGTGAAGTCCATCTGCCAGGGCGGGCGGGGGAGCTCCTCGCTCACCGACCGGGCTCCACGGCTGCGGCCTCGTGCCGGAGCCTGCTGTACTCCTCCAGCAGACGAGCGGATTCGGCGGGGTCCTCGGCCATCGCCGCCCGGGCTTCGAGATCCCGCAGCCGCTTCTCGAGCGCCGGGTCGCGGGCGATGGCGTACTGCGTCCACCAGAGCCGCATGAACGCCGGAACCGGGGCGATGCTGAACGCGTCGGCGATCACCCGGCGCCAGTGCGCCTCGAAGTCCGGCAGGAGATGCGGGGCGTGCTCCTGGATCGCCAGCCGCAGGGCCTGCGGGGTGCGCTCCGGCATCGGGGGGACCCGCGCGGGATCGCCCCCGGAGTACGGAGCGGGCTCTGCGGTCATGACGGGCCGCTCCCGGTGATGTGCTGCGTGCCGGACGCGGGCCCACCGGCGACGGACGTCTGCTCGAACCACTCCACCGGGACCAGGTAGGCGACGGTCCTGCCCTTGCGGGTGATCGCCGCGGCCTCCCCCGCGATCCGCGTGCGGTCGAGGATCTCGCCCATGCCCCTGCGGAGATCGATGGTCGTGTACGTCCTGGTCTCCATGACATCAACGTATAACAACTCTCATAGTCGCCACCTGCGCACCGGAGAACTCGAAGCCACCGACCGCGGACGGGACCGAGCCACGGAAACGCCGTTCCTCCTGCCGCTCGGGCATGCCTTCGGGCCGACGGCACGTCCCGTCGCGGCGGCCGCCGCACTACGGCCGGCCTTCGGCGCGGTTCGACGCCTGCCTCGCGGCCCGTTCGTGGTCGCACCGACGACGGGGACGCACGCGCGTCTCGTACGGCGTCGCGGTGGCGCAAGCCCCTCCTCGCCCCTGCGCCGGCCGCGGGCGATCAGGAAGAGTCCGCTACCGAAACCGAGCACGAGCCATCCGGTCGTCGTGGGCCAGTCGTCGGCCGAGGTCGGGTCCCCCGTCCGGTGGGAGGTGTCGGGCCCGGGCGGCGCAAGATGCCCTGCGGCAACGGGGCGTGGCACCGAGGGCAGGTGGCCGTGCTCCTGTGGCCGATCCTTTTCCCGCCCCCGTTTCTGAACGCGTTCAAAACTGGCGTACGCTGCCGCCATGAGCGACCCGAACGGGCCGAGAGCCCTTCTCACGCGCATACGCGCCTGGTTGATCCTCTTCATCGTCTGCCTCGTGCTGAGCGGGGTCACCGCCTTTCCGCTCGTCACCGAACTCCGCTTGATGGACGCCTCGTTGGACGGATGGGCGTCCCCGCTCGCCGACGCCCTGCCCGGGCTCGCCGAGTGGATCGACCGCGTGCGGGGCGGGCTGGAGACGGCCGACGCGCAGGCCCCGTACCTGCTGTACGGCACGGACTGGCTGGCCTTCGCGCACCTCGTCATCGCGGTCGCGTTCTACGGCCCCCACCGCGATCCCGTCCGCAACATCTGGGTCGTCGAGTTCGGCATGATCGCCTGCGTCGGCATCATCCCCCTCGCCCTCGTCTGCGGGCCCCTGCGCGGCATCCCCTTCTGGTGGTCCGTCATCGACATGTCGTTCGGGGTCGTCGGGATCCTCCCGCTCCTCCACGTCCGCCGCCTGATCAAACGGCTCGAATCCGTGACCGACGACAGCGCCCCGACCACCGGCTCCCGGCGCCTGGCGCGCACCGCGGCGTAGCGGCGGGTTCCCGGACTCCGGGCGCGGCCACGTGCGCCTCGGCACCGCCGCGGCTGCGGCTGTCACCGTGCCGCCGCGCTCACGACCGGCCACTCGCGCCCGGGTCGAGGGCGGAAGCACGGCCGACTGCGGCGAACAGGACGAGCGGCAGCTCCTTGTCGGCCTGGCCGAGTGCCGGCGCAAGCCAACGGCCGCTGTCCCCGAGCGGCCACACCTGCATGCTCCCGACCTGTTGGCTGAGGTGATCGAGCGGCTCCGGCACCGGCTCTCCGTTGCAACCGGCACTCAGATACGGTCCCAGGTCGACGACGCGGGCAGTACCCCACCGCGTCGTCAGGTGTGCTGCCAGGTCGTCGAGGCAGGACCGCAGGCCGGCTTCCGCTTCAACCCAGGCCACCGCCCTCCCCGGAGGCGTCGGCATACGTCACCTCCGCGAACGGCCGGGCGACCAGCGCGTCGAGCATCGAAAGGTACGTCTCGGCGGTCATGGGCGCATGCCAGGGGGCCGCGCGGCAACCATCGGCGGTGGCCGTGGCACGACGCGGGGCGTCGCAGGCGAACATGCACCCACCCGGCGAGGCGGCAGCCCGACCGGCGGGATCGGGAGGTCAGTTCGAACCGGACAGCAGGTGGTCCGCCTTGCCGGCCTTGATGCCGCGGATCAGCTCGCGCAGGGCGTCGCGGGTGTCGGTGAGGGGGTGGGCCTCGTCGCCGGCGACGGCGATGTAGGCGTTGCCGGCGGGGTCGGTGCCGAGGCGGAAGCAGGCGGAGCCTTCCGCGCAGAAGGGGTCTTCCCACTGGATGTCGCTCATGGACCTCTCCTCAGAGTTGGCGCGCGATGGATTGGATGAAGTCCCGCGACGCGGCGGGTGACAGTGCGCGGTGCTCCAGCCAGTCGAGTTGGAGACGGTACTTCGACAACTGGGCCTCCTGGTACAGGAATTCCGGCCCGTGAGCGCTGTCGATCTGCACGGTGTCGAGTTGCGGGACAGGCCCCTCCAGGTACACGACGGTCTGACCCGCGCCCGGAATGGGACCGGCCTCGAAGGGCATGACGGTCAGCGTCACGTTGTCCTGCTCGGACAGTTCGACGAGATGAGCCAGTTGGGCGCGAGTGACGTCAACGCCGCCGAACCGCATGCGCAGAGCGGCCTCGTGCAGTATGCCGACGTACGCGGTGGGGTTGTCTCCGGACAGGATCCGGCCCCGCTCCAGCCGATGAGCCATGCGCAACGCGACCTCGTGCTCGGGCAGTGGGGGAAGGCCGGCGCGGAAGACGGCCTGCGCGTAGTCGCTGGTCTGGAACAGACCCGGAACGTGCAGGACGTGCATGGTGCGGATGCGCCGGGCCTCCGCCTCCAACTCGGCGATGTCGAGCAGCGCAGCGGGGAGGCTCCCCCGGTACCGCTCCCACCAACCGGGCGCGACCGGTTGGGCCATGGCGACCAGGGCATCCACATACGCGGCGTCCGAGCAGTCGCAGTTGCACGCCAGAATGCGCAGTCGCTCGGAGCTGATCGCACGAGCGCCGGACTCGATGCCGGAGATCTTGCCCCGGTCCACACCGAGGAGTCCGGCCGCGAACTCACCGGTCATGCCCGCCGCGGTGCGCATCTTCCGCACCTCCGCGCCCAGCCTGCGCTGACGCTCGGTCGAGGCGCTCCTCGCACCCATACGGCTCCTTCGCTCGGGACAGCGTCAGTCTACGGCGCGCAGCATTCACCCCGTTTGCGGGGCAACATTGGCACTCGTTGCTCTACAGTGGGTAACGCGTCCGCCACACACGGCAGTTGAAGCGCATCGCGCGTGCCCGCCCGTACGCTCTCTCCCTGGGAGGGGTCGGGCCCGCGCTCAGGGAGACAGGCCACTGCTGCCGTGACGGCGACGCGTACCCTCACCCCCCTCTCGAAAGGGAGCCCGCGATGTTCGTCGTGCACGCTCCGCCCACCGGGCGAGTCGCCGTACCGTCCCCCGACGCCCTGATGTGCAGCCTCACACTGCCGGGCGACCCGCACGTAGGGTCGATCGCCCGCGCCGCCGTGCGCTCCGCGCTGCACGCGCACGGCCTGGACGACCTCGCGCCGGCGGGTGTCCAGGCGGTAGGCGAACTCGTCGCCTGCGCATGCCTGTTGGCCCCGGGCGAGGCCCTCTACCTCTCCCTCCGCTACCGCGACGCGACCCTCCGCCTCACCACGTACGACCACGCGCCCCGCCCCGCCCACCCCCGCCTCGCCGCCGCCTGCGACACCCACCGCGACCGTGCGCTCGGCCTGCTCGCCGAGCTCGTCGCCGCGTGCGAGGGGCACTGGGGCCACTCCCCCGCCCCGCACCCCGCCACGCCCGGCACCCGCACCTGGGCGCACCTGCCGCGTGCGGGCGCGGCCCGCTGGTAGTCGCGCGGCCTTCCGCGAGCGCGAGCGCCGTGATGCGATGGGGATATGAGCGGATGGACGCGGGAGGGGTACGGCGGTACGGGGGCGGGGGCGTTCACGCCGGACGGGTGTGCGGTGGAGGTGTACACGCGGCTGCCGGTGGGCGACGAGCCGGACGTCGTCGCGGGGGCCGTGCGCGCCGGGGCACGCATCCTGGAGCTGGGCTCGGGGGTCGGCCGGGTGACGCACCCGCTGCTGGAGCGGGGCTTCACCGTCACCGCGGTGGACGCGTCGCCGCAGATGCTGGAGCGGGTCCGCGGCGCGCGCACCGTGTGCGCGCCGATCGAGTCGCTGGAGCTCGACGAGCGGTTCGACGTGGTGCTGCTGGGATCGTTCCTGGTGCACGCGGGGGACGAGGACGTGCGCCGCGGGCTGCTGCGGACCTGCCGCCGGCACGTGGCGGACGACGGGTGCGTGCTGATCCAGCGGGAGCCCGAGGACGCGCACGAGAACGTGCCGCGCGAGCGGAAGGTGCCGGCGGGCGTCGTGCGCGTGGTGTCGTCGGCACCGATCGGGCCCGGCGTGCGGTCGGTGCACGCCGAGTACGTCTTCGGTGACGGGACGTGGACCCAGACGTTCCTCTCCCGGCCCCTGACGCCGGAGCGGTTCGAAATCGCGCTCGCGGAAGCGGGGTTGGCGATCGACACCTACCTCACCGAGGACCGCACGTGGGTGCGTGCGCATCCGGTCCGCACGTAGAGGCGTACCAGCGCGTGGAAAGGCCGACGCTCGCCCGCGGTTCGGCCGGTACGTTGCGCGCCATGGACTACCTGGTGGAACTGCGGCGTGAACTGGACGCTTTCGGCGCGCTGTTGGACGGCGATCTCGCGGCCCCGGTCGAGCACTGCGGCGACTGGACCCTGGCGGATCTGGCCGTGCACATGGGCGCGGGCAACCTGTGGGTGGTCACGGCGGTGCGCGAGGGGCACGGGCGCGGCTACGACGAGGACGCCGCGCCCCGCGACCCGGCCGGCCTCGCGGACTGGTACGCGCGGAGTGCGGACGCGCTCGTCGAGGCGCTGTCGGCGGACCCCGCGACGGATGCGTGGACGTTCCACCCGCCGCACACTGTCGGGTTCTGGCGCCGGCGCCGCGCCCAGGAGACGCTGGTGCACCGCTGGGACGCGGAACGCGCGCTCGGCTCGACGACGCCGATGGACCCCGCGCTCGCCGCGGACGGGGTCGCCGAGGTCTTCGACACCATGGCGCTGCGCATGATCGCGAAGGGCGCCGCCGTGCCGCCGGCGCAGGCCGTACGTGTCACCGCGACCGACACCGGCGACAGCTGGGTGTTCGGCCCCGGCGAGCCGGTCGCCCAACTCGACGGCACGGCAAAGGACTTGTTGTTGATGCTGTGGCAGCGCGCACCAGCCGACACCGCGGCGGTGACGTGGACGGGCGACCGTACGGCGGGCTTGGCCGTCCTGGCGGGCCCGCTGGTGCCCTGACGCGCGAGCGGGCGCGGCGGCGCGCGGGCCGGACGGCGGTCACCGCTCGTGGGCGCGCGCCCGACCACCGGACCGCTCGGCGTCGTCCGTCTCCCCCAGCCCCGCGAGGAATGGCGGGTGCGCCGTCGACCAGGTCGAGGACCCGCAGCAGTTCCGGCCGCAGCCGCCCGGCCGTCGCCTTCGCCTTCGCCGAGGCGCTCGTCCGCCGCACCCAACTCTTTCCCGCGAGCCGGTCGAGGTGGCAGCGCTCGATCTCACTACGAGGTCCGCTCGCTGCAGCTCAGGGAGGGCGTGGAGCCCGCGGGGCGTACGGGGTTCGGGCTGCACGTCCGCGGATGAGGCGGCGGCCGACCCGGGACGGCGAAGCCCTGCCGCTGCGCGGCCGGCCGAGCGAGCGTCCGCCGCTGCGCGGCGGGCTCTCCCACCCGCAGCCGCCCATGACTGTCACCTGTGCAGGTGCCGCACCGGCAGAAGGCGCTTCGCCCCTTCCAGAGGCGGAGTGAGATGGCGTCGCGCCGCGCCCCCGGCCCGGCGCCGCAGGACGCTCGCGCCGGCCAGGGCCGCCACCGCGCCCAGCGCCACCAGGGCGATCGCCGGCCCGCCGTACGCGACGGCTCGCCGCGCCGCGTCCGCCGCGACGTATCCCGCCGCCGCCTCCGCGCCCGCCCACAGCACGGCGGCGGCCAGGCTGTACGGGGCGATGCGGCGGTAGGGCAGGCGGGTCGCGCCCGCAAGGTGCGGGGCGAGGGTCCGCACGACCGGCACGAACCGGCAGAGGAGGACGGCGCGGCCGCCGTGGCGGTCCATGAGGTGCTCGGCGCGCCACCAGGCCGCCGCGGGTACCCGGCGTCCGATCCGGCCGGTCCGCAGCCGGCCGCCGAGCGCCCGCCCGGTGCGATGGCCCAGCGCGTCCCCCGCGACGACCGCGCCCGCCGCGACGGCGACGACCACCGCCAGGTGCAGCCCGCCGCCGCGGGCCAGTGCGCCGGCGGCGAGCAGCAGGGTCAGGGTGGGGACGAACGCGCCGAGCAGCAGCACGGACTCGGCGAGGACCGCGTACGCGGCCGGGGCGGGGAGGCCACCCAGCAGACCGGTCAGGGAGGTCACCGTGACGCTCCGACCGGGACGGCCGGGGTCGGGCGGGGGGTGTCGAGGGGGCGGCGGAGTTGCCAGACGGTGGCCGGGGGGAGGTTGCTCCAGACCGTCCAGCGGCCGGTGGCGTAGCGCCGCTGGTAGCCGGTGAGCACGTCCTCGACGGCGCGGTGGCGGCGCGCCTCGGCGCGCGAGGAGGTGAGGGCGCGGGCGAGTCGGGTGCCGCGGTAGGCGAAGTAGGTGAGGGTGCCGCCGGGCCGGAGCAGCTCCAGGTAGCGGTCCATGACCGCCTCGACCTGCGCGGGGGCGAAGTTGGTGAACGGCAGTCCGGAGACGATGACGTCGTAGGACCGGCGGGTGTCGAGCTGCTCGACCAGGGCGTGGTGCACGCGGACGCTCTGCGCCGCGCCCGCCAGGAGCGGATGCGCGCGCACCAGGCCACGCAGCCGCGCGGCGAACCGCCCGTTGGCCTCGACGACGTCGAGCCGGCTGCCCGGCGCGAGGGCCGGGATCAGCGCGCGGGTGACCGCACCGGTGCCCGCGCCCGCCTCCAGGACGTCCAGCGTGGCCGCGCCGGACGCGCGCACGGGGTCGGTGAGCAGCCGGGCGAGCGCCCGGCCGCTGGGGGCGACGGCCCCGGTGGTGCGCAGGTCGCGGGCGGCCTCGATGAGGAACGTCCAGCCCTCGGCGTTGCGCTGCGCGAGGGCCCGGTCGGGGGATGTGGTCCAGTCGTCCATGCCTTCGACGCTAGGGACGGCTCCACACCTGCGGATCCGCCCTTGTGAGCCGACCGCCCCCTACGAAAGTAGGGGGTCGGGATGCCCGGTCGTCGGAGGTGCGGTCCTCGCGCGCCTGCCTACGCTGAGGGCGTGAGACGGGAACAGCACCCCAGGTGGAGCCGGTACGGGCGGTACGGCCTCGTCGTGCTGCTCACCCTCGCCGCCGTCCAGAACGCGGCGTCGACCGACCGCGGCCGTTACCTCGCCGTCCCCACCGCCGTCGCCCTGGCCTGCGGTCTCACGCTGCTGCCGCGCCGGGCGCCCTGGTGGCTCGCCCCGGCAGCGACGACGACGGCGGCCGGGCTCTGGGGCTGGCCGATGCTGCCGCTGCTGCTGATCGCGCTGTTCGACCTCGCCGCCCGCCGGCGCACCCGCGCGGCCGTGGTCTGCGCGCTCGCCGCCCTCACCGCCAACGCCGTCCTGCAGCCGACGGTGTCGCTGTGGCGGCCGCAGCAGTACGGGGCGGCGCTGTTCCTGCTGCTCGCCGTCGTCGGCGGGCTGTGGATGGGCAACCGGCGGCGGCTGGTGGAGGCGCTGAACGCGCGGGTGGAGCAGCTGCGGACCGAGCGGGAGCTGCGGGAGCAGGCCGCGCGGATGGCGGAGCGCTCGGCGATCGCCGCCGAGATGCACGACGTGCTCGCCCACCGGCTCAGCCTGATCGCCCTGCACACCGGGGTCCTCACCACCCGGAAGGACGCGCTGCCCGCCCCCGTCGTCGAACGGCTCGCGCTGCTGCGGACGGCGTCGACCGACGCGCTCACCGACCTGCGGGACGTCCTCGGCGCCCTGCGCGCGCCGGACGCCCCCGCCGAGCAGGGCCCGCCCGCGCCCGTCCTGCGCGACGTCGAGGAGCTGGCGGCGCAGGCGCGGGACGCCGGGCAGGACGTCGGGCTGTCGGTCGAGGGCCGCGCGGAGCAGGCGCCCGCCGCGCACCGGCTCGCCGTCTACCGGCTGGTGCGGGAGGCGCTGACCAACGCCCGCAAGCACGCGCCCGACGCGCCGGTCCGGGTCCGCGTCGACTTCCGGCCGCCCGCCACCCTGATCGAGGTGGTCAACCCGCCCGGCGGCGCCGTCCGCGACGCCCCGGCCGTGGGGTCCGGCTTCGGGCTCGTCGGGTTGCGCGAGCGGGTCGAGGCGCTCGGCGGACACCTGAGCGCGGGGCCCGGCGGCGCGGGGGCGTGGCGGCTGGCCGCGCGCATCCCCCACCCCCAGCCGGAACGCGACGCCGAGCCCGGCCCGGCCACCGGCCGCACCCCCGCACCCGCACCCGCACCCGCACCCTCACCCGAAGAGGACGGTCCCCACCCGTGATCCGCGCCATGGTCGTCGACGACGACGCCCTCGTCCGCCTCGGTCTCACCGACCTGCTCGACGGAGACGACGCCATCGAGGTCGTCGCCCAGGCCGTCGACGGCCTGCACGCCGTCGAGCAGGCCTCCGCCCACCGCGTCGACGTCGCCCTGGTCGACGTCCGCATGCCCCGCATGGACGGCATCGCCGCCACCCGGCGGCTGCGCGCCCTCCCCAACCCGCCGCGGGTGATCACCCTGACCACGTTCGACCTCGACGAGTACGTCTACGACGCGCTCGCCGCCGGTGCGGACGGGTTCCTGCTCAAGGACACCGACCCCGCCGAGATCCTGCGCGCCGTCCACCTCGTCGCCGGCGGGTCCGCGATGCTGCACCCGGCCGCCGCGCGCCGGGTCATCGACCGCTACCACCACGCCGACCGGCTGCGCTCCACCGACGCGGCGCGCCGCATCGAGCCGCTCACCCCGCGCGAGAAGGACGTCCTCGCCCGGCTCGCCGAGGGCGACACCAACGCGGACATCGCCGAGCGGCTCGCCATGCGGGAATCCACGGTGAAGTCCCACGTCAGCCGCATCCTCACCACCCTCGACGTGACCAACCGCGTCCAGGCCGCCCTCCTCGCCCGCGACGCGGGGCTCACCGGCTGACGGACGCGGCGTCGCATTCCCGCCGGTGCGGGGCGGGTGGGCCGTTGGAGTCTTGGGGTGCGTCCTCGTCCGGGGGCGCGGGACGGAAGGAGCCCGGACATGGGTGTCGGCATCGAGGCGCGGGCCATCGACCCGGTCGTGTTGCAGGAGTTGCGGGAGCGGGACGACGCGGGGGTCGCGCGGGTGCCGTTCGTCGACGAGGAGGGCGGCGCGCCGCTGCGGTGCTGCTGGCGGCGGAGCGGGGTCGGGGAGCGGATCGTGCTCGTGTCGTACGCGCCGCTGCGGAGGTGGGCGGCGGAGGTCGGCGCGGCGCCGGGGGCGTACGACGAGGTGGGTCCCGTGTTCGTGCACGCGCAGGAGTGCGCGGGGCCCTCCGGCCCGGCGTATCCGGCCGAACTGCACGGTCCGCGGCGGGTGTTGCGCGCGTACGGCGCGGACGGGCACATCCTGGGCGGCACGCTCGTCGAGCTGCCCGCCTCCCGTGCGGACGAGGTCGAGGCCCTCGCCGCGGAGGTGTTCGCCGACCCGGCGGTGGCGGTGGTCCACGTGCGGGCGGTGGAGTACGGGTGCTTCTTCCTGGAGCTGCGGAGGCCTTGAGCGGCCGGCGACGCGAGAGTGCGCGGCGCTCCGCCGCGGATAGCGGGCTCCGCCCGGTGGCCTCAGATGCCGGCCGGGCTGTTTCTTGTTGCCCCCGTACGCGGCACGCCGATCGCCAGGACCGCGCGGTCGTCCGACTCCGCGCGGCCCGACCAGGTGTCGACGCGTTCGAGGAGGGTGTGCAGGACGGTGTCGGGGTCGGTCGCGGGAAGGTCGCGCAGGCCGAGGAGGGGGTCGAAGAAGGTGCCGGCGGAGTCGCGGGCCTCGGTGATGCCGTCGGTGAGGAGGACGAGGGTGGTGCCGGGGTCCAGGAGGAAGTCGCCGGGCGGGGTGCGGCGGCCGCCGAGGCCGGTGCCGAGGGGGAGGTCGCACTCGGCGGGGTCGAGGCGGCGGACCCCCGAGGGGGAGATCGCGTACGGCGAGGGGTGCCCGCAGTTCAGGAGCCGAACGCGGCTTCCGTCGCATGGGAGTTCGGCGAGGACGGCGGTGGTGAACGCCTCCAGGGTCTCCGCCCCGCCGTCGCGGTCGGTGTTGCGGGCGAGGGCGTCCTCGAGGCGGTCGACGAGTTCGGGGAGGGTGGCCGCCTCGTGGGCGCGTTCGCGGAACGCTCCGAGCAGCAGGGAGACGGTCGAGACCGCGCCCATCCCCTTGCCGCGCACGTCGCCGAGCAGCACCCGCAGGCCGTAGGGGGTGTCGGCGACGGCGTAGAGGTCGCCGCCGATGCGGGCGTCGCGCTGCGCGGCCTTGTAGGACGCGGCGATGCCGAACCCGGCGACGGAGGACGGCGGGTTCGGCAGCAGCGCGTACTGCGCGGCCTCCGCGACGCTGGTGACGGACTTCAGGTGGACGCCGTAGCGGTCGAGGAGCCGGTTCAGGTCGAGCCCGATGAGGCCGGCGACGGCGATGTAGACGGCGTTGGTGACGCCGGTGGAGTCGACGTAGCCCTCCTCGGAGTACCGGATGAGCAGGGTCGCGACGAGCGCGAGCACGGAGATCCAGGCCGTGGTGCGCAAGGTGGTGATGACGCCGGCGGTCACGCAGGTCAGGGCGAGGAGCGGGCCGGTGTTCAGCCAGGGCGGCGTGGCGAACCCCAGGAGCACCCCGAAGAAGAGCAGCACCCAGGGGATGAACAGGGCGTAGGACGGCCAGCGCCGGCCGATGCGATCCATCCGTTGCGTCTCCAAGCCGTGGGGAGGCCGTCAGGCCCCGGGACCGCCGAGGGGCCCGGCGGACGCGGGTCCGCCTCCGGACGCGGGTCCGCCCCCGGACGCCGGAGCGTGCGGGGGCGGACCGTCCGACCGTGCGGCACCCGTGAGCGCAGCAGGGTCAGGAGCGCGAACCCACGACGGTGCCGGTGGCACCCGCGGGGGTGGCGACGGCGTTCTTCGTCAGGAAGTACGCCGTGTCGCCCCAGAAGCCGCTCTTGACCGCGGAGGTGGCGCCACCGGCGGCCGTGGCCGAGTTGGTCTTCTGCTTGTAGGCGGGACCCGAGTCCGGACCCTCACCCGCGGCGGCGACGCCGGCACCGGCGAACAGGACAGGAACCAGAACCGCGGTGGTGACGACGGCCTTGAAAGCGCTGCGCATCGAATGCGTTCCCTTCACGTGAAGACGAGTCAGGAGATGCGGACGGATCCGCCTCTCCCAGCCGGTCGGAACCGGCGCGGGGCCACTCGCTGTAAGCCCCGCATGACTCAGCGTGCATACGCGGTCACCGGTCCGCACGTCGAGAACGCCCGATCACGCGCTCCGGGCCGTCCGGGACGGCCGTCGGTCGTATCAAATGACCTTCGCGCCAACGGAGTTGACGGCCCCTCGCGTCCGATCGGGTGATGTCGCTACGGACGGCCTACCCGTCACCCGAGGGGCCGTGCGCTCACGCCTGGCCGAGGGGCAGCGCGAGGTCGGTGACGGGGGTCGAGCCGGGGAACGCGCCGCGGTCGCCCGCCCGGCCGCCGAGGAGGTCGACGGCGTACAGGCGGGGGCCCTGCGCGGTGCGCAGGACCGCGAAGCCGCTGTTGGCGCCGTTCTCGCCGGTGTAGACGTCGAAGCCGGCGTCCGGGCCCGCGGCGACGCCCAGGTTGCCGGTGGGGGCGAGCGTGCCGGCGTTGGCGGGCGACTGCAGGGAGACGCGGTCGTTCGCGGTGTCGATGTCGAACAGCGAGGTCGCCGTCGCCGGGTTCAGGTCGTTGTTCGTGTACGCCGCACCGGTGACGCCGAGCGCGGTGGTCGGGGCGGGCATCGTCGGGTTGGTGAGGACGGTGTCCGCGATCGTGCCGACGGGCGCGGCCGGGTCGTCGATGTTGTGGCGCAGGTTCTGGCCGGTGTCGCTGACGACGCGCAGCCGGTTGGCGGCGGGGTTGAAGTCGACGCCGAAGTTCGTGCCGTTGAGCGCGGCGGTCAGCTGCGAGACCTTCTTCGCGCGCGCCTTCTCGGTCAGCGTGTAGATCCCGCCGCGGTCGCCGACGCCGTACAGCGCGCCGTTCTGCACCCGGAAGTCGATGCCGACCAGCTTCCGGTCGCCGGACAGCCCCTTCAGCTTGCCGTACGACCACGGCTTGCCCGGGGTGCGGACGTTGAACCCGACCAGCCGCTGGTCGGCGGTCAGGCCGACCGCCATCAGGTCGGGGCGGGCCGAGGCGGAGTGCTGCCGGTCGGCGAACGGGCGCGCGCTGTCGCGGCCCGAAGGGCCGTCGTCCGCGACGGCGGAGACGGACGCGGTCATGCAGGCGAGCGCGGCGACGGTCGAGAGCGCGGCGGCGGCGGTGCGGGTACGCACAGGTGATCTCCCACGACGGGTTCCCGCCCCCTGGTTGGGCGCGGGTTCGTAGGAGCTTCGGCGCGAAGCCCCCCACGGACGGGTCGTCGGGCCGCACAGGCCCGCACGACCACCCGATCGGACCAGCAACGGCGGGCACGGGGCCGCGGCCTGCCCCGAAACCCGGTCCGGGCGGCGCGGGGGGGGCGAGATCACCGAGCCCGGCCGGCGCGAAGACCCGACAGCACCCAGCCCGGCCGGCGCGAACGCGCGACAGCACCCAGCCCGGCCGGCGCGAACGCGCGACAGCACCCAGCCCGGCCGGCGCAGGGGCCGAGATCACCCAGCCCGGGCGGCGCGGAGGCCCGAGAACACTAGCCCGGCCGGCGTTTGAGGCCACCGGGCGGAGCCCGGTACCCGGGGCGGAGCCCCGAAATCGCCGGGCCCGCGGCCCATCAGCCGCCGCGCGCCACACCCCCCGCACCGGTGATCCGCGCAACCGCCTCCGCGGTGAGCTCCCGCGCATGCGGCTCGGTCTCGAGCGCGCGGTGGATCGAAAGGCCCTCGATCAGCGCATCGAGCTGCCGCGCGGTCTCGGGCGTGAAGTGCCGCTCCAGGACCCTGCGGCTCCCGGCCATCCACTGCCGGGTCAGCTCGCGGTACGCGGGCCGACGCGCGGCGAGCACGTACAGCTCGTGGGTGAGGACGAGCTGCCGCTGGTCGCCGTCGGACAGCAGGTGGATGAGGTCGACGACCGCGGCCCGCGCCTCGTCCGGCGTGCGCGCCACCCCCAGCCGTTCCTCGAACACCTCGATGACCGTGCCCGCGAAGCCCGTGAACGCCTCGCGCAGCAGCTCGTCCATGCTCGTGAAGTGGTACGTCATCGACCCCAGCGGGACACCCGCCCGCGCCGCGATCTTCCGGTGCGAGACGCCCGCGACCCCGTCGTCGGCGATCAGGTCGAGGGTCGCGGCGATGATCCGCTTCCGTCGGTCGGGGTCAGCGTGACCGGTCGCCATCGTCGTCCTTCGCGTCGTCCGCGCCGCGCTCGGTGGCGACGCTGGGTGCGCCGTCGATGGTACGGATCACCCGCGCCGGGTTCCCGACGGCGACCACGCCCGCGGGGACGTCCTTCGTGACGACCGCGCCCGCGCCGATGACGCTGTCGTCGCCGATCGTCACCCCCGCGAGGACGATCGCGCCGCCGCCGAGCCACACGTTGTCGCCGATCGTGATCGGCTGCGCCGCCTCCAGGCCGTCGCGGCGGGGCTGCGGGTCGACGGGATGGGTGGGCGTCAGCAGCTGCACGTTCGGGCCGATCTGGCAGGCCTCCCCGATCCTGATCTCCGCGACGTCCAGCGCGGTCAGGTTGTAGTTCACGAACGTGCCCGCGCCGATGTGGATGCGGGTGCCGTAGTCCACCCAGATCGGCGGCCGCACGTGGGCGTGCTCCCCGAGCGTCCCCAGCAGCTCTTCCAGGAGCGGGCGCGCGGCCCCCGCGTCCTCGGCGAACGCGGCCTGGTACTCCCCCGCCAACCGCACCGCCCGCTGCTGCGCGCGCTCGATCTCCGGGTCGTCGGAGATGTACAGGTCTCCGGCCAGCATGCGCTCGTGGTTCGTACGGGGGTCTCCGGCGAAGTAGTCCATGCCACCGAGCCTACCCCGAGAGCGTACGCTCGTACACTCCTTGGCCGCGACGGCTCGGACGCAGTAGGCGACCGCCCCTGCGCTCCTGCCGAGCCGGTCGGCGTCGGCCCTGACGACGCACACCTCCCACGGCTCCCGGCCGGGGCCGGCCACCCACACCTTGCCCTGCGGGGCGTAGCAGCAGGAGGCGTCCTCCTCTTCGGATGTCGCCAGCCCGCCTCCCGCAGCCGGCGCGTCGCGGCGCGGACCTCCTCCGTCGAGGCGACCTCGACGCCGAGGTGGTCGAGCCGGGTCCTCGCCGGCCTCGCCCTCGACGAGGACGAGCTCGAGCGTCGGCTCGGTGGCGGCGAAGTCGGCGTACCCCTCGCGGCGCTCGGCCGGCCCGGTCCCGAAGAGCGTGGTGCAGAAGGCGATCGAGGCTTCGAGTTGACCGGCAGTCGCGGCGCCTGAGGCAGCGGGCAGGGGGTGTCAGAGGTGCGCGGTACAGTCCGCTCATCCGACTGGGGAGGGCTCATGGCGACCAAGTGGAGCTTGACGATCGACTGCGCGTACCCGGGGAAGCTGGCCGCGTTCTGGGCGCTGGCGTTGGGCTACGAGGAGAAGCCCGCGCCCGCGGGGTTCGGGAGCTGGGAGGAGTGGTTCTCGCACCATGAGGTTCCCGAGGACGAGTGGGACGACGGGGCGTACCTCTCGGATCCGGACGGCGTGGGCCCCACCCTCTCCCTCCTGAAGGTGCCGGAGCCGAAGGTGGCGAAGAACCGGCTGCACGTCGACGTGCAGGTCGGTGGCGGCCGTGAGATCCCGTGGGAGGTGCGCTGGCCGCGCGTGGTCGAGGCGGTGGAGCGGTTGACCGCTGCGGGCGCGACCGTGGTCCGCGAGGACGAGTTGCAGGGCAGGCCGGACCACGTGGTGATGGCAGACCCGGAGGGCAACGAGTTCTGCGTGGTCTGACGGGGTCGGTCGGACCGACCGCACGCAGCGCGCAGGCCTCGCCGACGGAGCCCGCTCGTGGCGCCGTCCGTCGCACAGAGGGGCCCGGAGGACGTCGACGCGGCGGTAGGCGACGCCAGGACGGCATGGCGAGGCGCCGTGCAGCGGCGCAAGAACACCCCGTCGGCTGCCGCCCGAGGACCCTGCGGCGCACCGGGCCCTCATCGCTGAACCCCACTCGGTTTCAGACGCTCGTCGTGGAGCCGGGGCGGACGATCATCAGGATGGTGACGATCACCCAGAGCAGGTTGAAGATGCCGGTGAGCATCCCGAGCCGCGCCGCCGCACGCCGGGCCGCGGGGGCGGAGGGGGTGGCGGCCGGGACGGGGTCGCCCTCGGGCGTCTCCCCCGCCAGGGCGAGGAGCGCGCGCTGGCGGGGGAGGATGACGAGGGCGAGCAGGAGCGCCGCGGCGAGCGTGAGGACGATCGAGACGATCAGCCACGCGTCGCCGAGGACACCGAGCTGCCTCGCCGTCGCCAGCCCGAACAGCGGCACGGCGATGCCGAGGACCGCGTAGCCAGTGCAGATCCGGTGCAGCAGCCCCGCGATCCCGACGGCGCGCGCGTCGGGCCCCGGGCCCCCGGCCTCGACCACCCGCGGCCCGGGCTCGACACCCTCGGCCCCGGCCGTCCAGCCCGCAGAACCCGCGCCCTCACCCTCGCGCCCCGCCGTCCGCGCGTCTGCGCCCGCGCCGCCCGGCGTCCCCGGCGCGGCGAAAGCCGGGGACTCGGCTCCGGGGGCCGCACCGGCGGGCAAACCGCCGGACGCCGCAGGGCCGCCCGCGTCACCGGGGCCGTGAACCGGCGCCGTACCGGTCGCGCCCGGGCCGCCGCCCTCACCCGCACCGGCCGCTTCGGCCACCCCCGCACCGCCCTCCCCGGCCCCGCGCACGGCGTCGCCGTCGCGGCCCAGCCCCAGCGCCTGCAGCGCCATCCGCGGGAACATCGACGCCGCGACCGTGATGGACCCGACCGCGATGATCGCGACGAGGACGTGCAGGGACAGCATCAACTTGGCCATGGCGGAAACCTTCGCGTCGGCGGATGTATTGGCTACCAATACATACACTGCCGACGCATGAGACCGGTAGGCTGCCTACCCATGAGGACGGACGCGGTGCGAGGGCACCTGGACGGGCTGCTGCTGGCGGTCCTTGAGGACGGTCCGCTGCACGGGTACGCGATCATCGCCGCCGTGCAGACCCGCAGCCGCGGCGCGCTGGAGCTGCGGACCGGCACGATCTACCCCGCGCTGAACCGCCTGGAGCGGCTCGGCCTGCTGAGCAGCAGCTGGCAGGCCGAGGGCGAGCGCAGGCGGCGGGCGTACGCGCTCACCGAGGACGGCCGCCGCACGCTCGCCGGCGAGCGGACCGCGTGGAACGAGTTCACCGCGGCGATCGGCTCGGTCCTGAACCCGGCCGCGCCCCCCGGGCTGCCCACATGAGCTCCCCCGTCGAGACCTACGTCGCCGAGCTGGCCGCCACCCTGCACGGCCCGGCCCGCGCGAAGGCCCGCCTCGTCGCGGAACTCCGCGACGGCCTCACCGACACGCTCGCCGCGCACACCGCCGAGGGCGTGCCGTACGAGGAGGCCGCCCGCGCGGCCGTGCGCGAGTTCGGCACCGTGGGCGAGATCGCGCCGAGCTGCCAGCGCGAGCTGACCGTCGCCCAGGCGCGTCACACCGCCCGGACCGTCATCCTGACCGCCCCGCTGCTCGTGGCCTGCTGGTTCCTGGCCGGGGTCGCGGACCCAGCCCCCCTGTGGCAACTTCCGGTATCGGCAGGCCAGTTGACGCTCCAGCTGGCCGGCGTCGCGACCGTCACCGCCCTGCTCGCCGCGCTCTGCGCCGCCGTCGCCCCGGCGGCCCTCACCGGGCCGCTCGCCCGGCGGCTGCGCGCCCCCGGCAGGTTCCCGCTCGCCGTCGCCTGGGCCGGGACCACCGCCACCGTCGCCATGGCCTCGGCGACCCTCGCCCTCGTCACCGCCGCCGTCCTCGCGGCCGACTGGCCGCTGCTCGGCTGCGCGGGCGCCCTCGCCGCGGCCGCGCACGCCTCGACGGCGGCCTCGGCGCGCGCCTGCCGCCGGTGCGCCCGTCTCCCGACGGACCTCGCACCGGCGGGGCGGACGGCCTAGAAGCCCAGCAGGCGGCCGACGAAGAAGCCCACGATCAGGACGCACCCGAACACGATCAGCCCCACCCACATACCGGGGTGCGACCACAGCGCCTTGTCCGGCTCCTCCTCGTGCGCTTCGGCGATGGACCCCTCGACGGGGGGCGTCTCCTCGGGCGGTACCAGCGGTTCGGTCATGTCACCAGCCTCCCCCCGCCCGCGCCGGGCCGCACACCGGAGGGGCCGTCCGCGCCGCCGTCACTCCCCCGCGCCGGCCGGCCGCGCCGTGTGGTCCGGGTGGTGGCGGGTGCGCCGGTCCTCCTTCATCTCCGCCTCGAACAGGTGGTCCCTGCCCTCGGCGAGGGCCTCGCGGATCTCGGCCTCGGTGCGCTGGAAGGGGCGGTAGTAGGTCTCGTTGTACTCCTCGACCAGCTGGAACGTCCATCGGCCCGGGACCACGTTGCGGCCGAGGATCTCGCGCTCGACGCGGTCCGCGTGCTCGTCGTGCCCGGCCTCCCGGAGCTGTTGCACGGCGTCGTCCAGCTGCAGGTCCGCACCCCCGGTGAGCTGGTGGAACTCGTACAGCGCGCCCCGTGCGCGCTCGGTCGTCTCCAGCGCCTTGGAGAGTGCGCCGAGCGCCTTCACGGTGGCGTCGGTGACGCCGGAGGGGCGCCGGTGGCGGTCGGCGGGGCGGTCGGTGCGGTCGGTGTGCTCGGTCATGACCGGCTGTGTTCCCCCCGACCGAAGTTCCTCACACCGGCGCGTCGTATTCACCCGTTCGAGGGTCGTCACGGCCTCACAGCAACCGCCACAGATGGTCCGCCGTCCCGTTGTCCGCGAACTGGACGACCCGCGCGCTGTCCGCCTGCGACATCCCGTCCACCCCGAGCACCTTGCCCGAGTGCCGGTTGCGGATGCGGAAGAAGCCACCGCCGTCGTGGACGAGCCGCCACTGGTGGTCCGCGGTGCCGTTGTCGGCGAACTGCACGACCCGCGCGCTGTCGGCCTGCGACATGCCGTCCACCCCGAGCACCTTGCCCGAGTGCCTGTTGCGGATGCGGTACCAGCCGTCCGCGTCGGGCAGGAACGTCCAGCGGTGGTCCGCCGTGCCCGTGTCGCCGAACTGGACGACCTGCGCGCTGTCGGCCTGCGACATGCCGTCGACGGCGAGCACCTTGCCCGAGTGCTTGTTGCTGATCCGCACCTCGCCGTCGGGGAGCCAGCGCCAGCGGTGGCCCAGGGAGCCGTTGTCGGTGAACTGCACGACGGGCACACTGTCCGCGCCGGACCCGCCGAGGACGGCGAGCACCTTGCCAGAGTTCCTGTTGCGGAGCCGGAAGTACCCCTCGCCGTCGTCGACGGGCTGCCACAGGTGGTCGGCCGTGCCGACGTCGGCGAACTGCACGACGCGGGCGTTGTCGGCCTGCGACATCACGTCGACGGCCAGCACCTTCCCGGAGTTGACGTTCCGCACCCGGTACCAACCGTCGCCGTTGTCGAGCAGCTGCCAGCGGTGGTCAGCGGTGCCGGTGTCCCCGAACTGCACCACCTGCGCGCTGTCCGCCTGCGACATCCCGTCCACCCCGAGCACCTTGCCGCTGGTCCGGTTGGCGATGCGGAACGCGGCGCCGGGCGCGGACCACGGGCGGCCGGTGGGTGAGGCGATCGGGAAGGCGGAGATCCGCAGCCGGGCGGCGCCCAGCGGGACGAGGGTGACCGTCTCGACGGCGGCGGTCGAGCGGGCCGGGCTCTGCTGGAGCGGCTGCACGACGTTCTGGCCGTCCGCCGTCCACTCCGCGATCCGCCGCGCGGGCGCGGTGATCCGGAACGGGACGGTGCCGTGCGTGAACGGGTTCGCGGGCAGCGCGCCCCCGGTCGCGGTGAAGACGAGGCCGGCCGTCGGGTTCGCGGGGTCGAGGGCCAGACCGTAGTTCCACGGGGTGGTGGCGTGCACGTCGTACTCGGGGAAGACGTCGCTGCCGCCGGTGCGGTCGTAGCGCTCGCCGATCCGCAACGCGTAGCTGAGCGGGCCGCGTTCGACGGTGACGGGGTTGCCGTTGTCCGCCCAGGTGCGGACGGTGATCCGCTGCGGGAGGCGCAGGGTGACGGTGTCGCCGTTGTTCCAGGTACGGTCGACGGTGTGGAACGCCGGGCCGGCCGGGGCGGTTACGGAGGCGCCGGCGACGGTGAGTTGGGGCGCGGCGCACCAGCCGGGAATGCGCAGGACCAGCGGGAACGCGGTCGGGCGGGGCAGCGACACCGTGAAGGTGACGGTCTCGCCGAACGGGTAGTCGGTGTCCTCGCGGACGGTCGCCTGCACCCCGTCCGCGACCTCCGCCGTCACCGAGGACGGCGCGTACATCGCCGCGCACAGGCCGTTGCCCGGGGTCGCCGCCCACAGCTCCTGGGCGAACCAGGGCCAGCCCATGCCGTAGTTGTGCGGGCAGCAGCGGTACTGGTCGACGCCCGGCCGGTAGGACTGCATCGCGAAGCCGTTCTGGAACTGCCCGAGGGACTTAGGGGTGTTGTCCAGGTCGACGCTGTTCGCGCTGGTGATGTAGTGCACCGCCTTGCCCTGCGGATCGAGCGACGGGGGGAGGGAGTTGAACGCCAGCTCCTCGCAGCGGTCGGCCCACACCGGGTCGCCGGTGAGGCGGGTCAGCAGCTCGTGGCTGGCCATGAACTCCACGACGCCGCAGGTCTCGAAGCCCTGCCGGGGGTCGGTGAACGCGTCGCGGATGTTCTCGTCGCCGGCGAACCCGCCGCCCGGGAACTGGCCGTAGCGGCGCATGACGTCGTCGTACGTCCGGTACGTGGCCTGGGTGTCGGCCGCGGCGCCGGAGCGGAGCGCGAACTGGGCGGGTTCGCGGAAGCCCTGCGCGATGTTGACGTTGTGCTTGTTCGGCAGCGGGCCGCCCCAGTTCGCCCCGTAGCGGTGGATCTTGTCGTACAGATCGAGCAGGAATGCGTCGCCGGTCCGGTTGTAGAGCCAGACGACGGAGTCGAGGCCGTCGCCCCAACGCAGGGACACCCAGGACTGGTTGAACGCGGACGGGCCTTGCGCGTTCATGTACCGCAGGAACCTGGTCAGGAACGGCACGATCCGGGTGTCGTTCGTGTGCTCCTGCCAGGAGCGCAGTGCCTGGAGCAGCGGCAGGAACGGCCAGAAGTCGGGGCCGCCGCCGAGCGAGGTGCGCAGTGCGCCGGGGCCGAACGAGCCGTCCGCGCGCTGGGTGGCGAGGATGGCGTCCATCCAGCGCCTGGACGTGGCGAGCGCGTCGGCGTCCCGCGTCGCGATCGCCAGGTCGACGTACCCGCGCAGCCAGTACGGCACCTCCTCCCACCCGCCGCGCTCGGGGTGCACCCAGCCGGTGGTGTCGAAGTCCAGGAAGTGCGACAACTCGTCGAACCGGCCGCACAGGCCCTCGAGTTGCAGCTTGAGCTGCCCCGCGAGCCACCCCCGCGGGGTGACCGCGGCGGGCGGCAGCCGCAGCAGTGCGGTCGGCTTGAACGGCGCTCGGTTCGGGTGGTAGCGCCCACCGGGCACGGGCGGCAACCGGACGGCCGCGGCGGCGGGCAAGGTGCTCGCACCGACGGCGGCCGCGGCCACCAGGGTCGCGGCGCTGAGGAACTGACGTCTCGTCAGGGACATGGGGCGGCTCCGTGGAATGGGGGGGATGGTGCCACGGCGAACGCGCTTCCAACGTTAGAAAGCACGTCCTTCGCATCACAGCACGCTCCACCTGTCGTGTCCATGCCCTGCACGCACATCCGCCGACCGGGCCCGCGCGCCGTGCCCGGTGCGGGTGCGGGTGTGCCGGTCGGTGGAGTGCGGTGTCAGTCGCGGTAGCGGGTCGCCAGTTCCGGGCTCTGGCCGCGGAAGGCCGCGAGGTCGGCGGCGAAGACGTTCTCGAGGAGCCGGTGGTCCTCGACTCCGGGGGCGCTGACGGTCTCGCCGAGCTCGATGCCGCGCAGGGCGCCGGTGACGACGTCCTCGGGGCTCATGCGCGGGACCGCGCTGAGGTCCATGCCCTGGACCGAGTGGAACTCGGTGGCGACCACGCCGGGGCACACCACGTGCACGCGGACGCCGGAGGCCTCGACCTCCGCGGCCAGGGTCTGGCTCATGGCGACCAGATGGGCGAGCGCGCCCGCGTAGACGGCGCGGCGGGGCTGGACGGAGGCGTCGGCGGGGCCGGAGAAGGCGATCATCCCGGCCACGTTGACGATGGTGCCGCTCCCCCGCCGCTGCATCCCCCCGACCGCGGCCCGCATGAGCTGGGTGGGGGCGAGGACCTTGACGTTGACCAGCTCGCGGGCCTTGTCGGCGGGCAGGTCGGCGAGCGGCATGTAGTGGGCGACGCCGGCGTTGTTGACGAGGACGTCGAGGGGTTCGTCGGCGCAGAGGGCGGCGACGGTGTCGATGCCGTCCTCGGTCGACAGGTCGGCGGCGACGGTGCGCACGGTGACCTCCGGGTGGTCGGCGGCGAACGCGTCGAGGCGGTCGCGGCGGCGGCCGACGACGATCAGGTCGTGGCCGTCGGCGGCGAGGCGCTCGGCGAAGGCCGCGCCGATTCCGGAGGTGGCGCCGGTGACGAGGGCGAGCTTGCTCATGGGGTTTCCTCACGTGGGGAGGCGTCCGAGCCGGTACGTCTGACGTTTCCCACCTTCGCCCCGGGCCCGGGGGCCTGCCAGTGCCCCGCGCCTCCAGGGGACTGGCAGGGCCCCCTCACACCCGCCGGGGACGGCCTAGCGTGGAGGCATGAGCGATCAGCGGAACCTGCTGGGGGAATTCCTGCGCGCGCGGCGTGAGCTGGTGACGCCCGAGGAGGCCGGCGTCCCCGTGACGGGGGTGCGCCGGGTGCCGGGGCTGCGGCGCGAGGAGGTCGCGATGCTGGCCGGCATCAGCGCGGACTACTACCTGCGGCTGGAGCGCGGCCGCGACCGCCGTCCCTCCCTGCAGGTGCTGGAGTCCCTCGCCGAGGTGCTCCGGCTGGACGACGACACCCGGTCGTACCTGTTCGGCCTCGTCGCCGACCGCCCCCGCCGGGCCCGGCGCCGGCGGCGGGAGGCGGTGCCGCCGAGCACCGCCCGCTTCGTCGGGCTGCTCCCCGTCCCCGCCTTCGTCGAGGGGCGGTACCTGGACGTCGTCGCCGCGAACCCGCTCGCCACCGCGCTCTCGCCCCGCCTGGCCACGGGCGGCAACCGGCTGCGCGACCTCTTCCTCGACCCCGCCGAGCAGGACCTGTTCCCCGACTGGGAGCGCGCCGCGGCGGCGCTCCTCGCCGGGTTCCGCGAGTCCGTCGGCACGGACACCGACGATCCCCGCTGCGTCGAGCTCGTCGGGGAGCTCTCCGTCGCCAGCCCGCTGTTCGCGAAGCTGTGGGCCCGCCACGACGTCCGCCCCCGCGGCGGCGCGACGGTCGCCTACCACCACCCGCAGGTCGGCGACCTCACCCTCGACCGGGAGAAGCTCCACGTCAGCGGCACCGACGGCATGATGCTCGTCGCGCTCCATCCGGCACCGGGCATCGAGAACGAGGAGAAGCTGACGCTGCTCCGGTCGCTCGCGGAACGGCGCGAGGGCGTGCGCGGCAGCGGGTAGCGCTACGCGTCGTCCGGGTGCCGCAGCACCGTCTCAAGCCTCCCGGCGATCAGGCGCCGCCCGTCGAACACCGGCTCCTCGTCGACCGTCGCGCCCACGCGCGGGTCACGCGTCGCGGCGGCGGTCCCCCGGTCCCGGGCCTCCTGCCACGGCCTCTCCGTCACCGTCACGACGACCGCCTCGACGGTGACCCTGCGGGAGTGCCGGACCGGAGCGATGCTGATGCTGGCGAACGCCATCCGTACCTCCCCGGGTCGCGTCTCGCGCTCAGCCTGGTGACCCCCCGCCCCCGCGGGCGTCCCGACAGCGCGGCACCGCACCTCCGCCCCTCTATCTCGAAAACGAGTAGTAGGCTGGCGCCACGCCTTGGAGGAGGTTGCCATGCCCGAACGCCAGCACTCGCTGTACGTGGACACTTCCGTCTGGAAACGTGCAGGTGAGAAGAGCAGGCAGGGCGACGGGCGCCCGATCGGCTGGACCGGCGGCCGCCTCGTCGCCGCTTACGGCCAGGGCATGATCACTCCCGATCCCGCGGACAACCCCTCGGCCGCCTCGCGGACCGCGAAGCTCATCCGGGTCGGCGATGAGGACTGGACGGCGGCCGAGCGTCGCGCAGTGCGGGGCGGGACGTCGATCTCCGCCGCGTTCGAGGCCCTCCTGGTGGCCTACTGCGACGGCCGGCTCACGATCGTCACCACCGTCGTACAGCAGCCGGCCACCGCCGCCTGACCACGCCGCCACCACGAAAGGGCTCACGCTCATGAGCACAGTCGCCCGCGCCAGCGGTGTCCCGCCCATGCCGGAGCGCAATCCGAAGGCGCTGCGCGCCGCCATCGCCCAGCACGCGCCGCAGCTCCTGGTCGACTTCGACCGGCACTGGCGTCGCGACATCGCCGACGCCTACGACCTCGCGCCGGTCCCCGCCTTCATGGCCCGCTGGTGGGACGAGTACGCCCTCGCCCGCGACCCGCGGACCGAGGCCACGGTCCACCGTCTGGAGGACGAGGCCGGGCAGGAGCCCGACTACGCCCGCGCCAAGGCCCTCATCGAGGAAGCCGGGCGCATCCGCCGCGCCGCGGCTCAGGTGAACCCCGGCCAGTGACGGGCGAATCCATCGGTCCGCCCTGGCAGGCCGACTGGACCAAGGCGGCCGAGGTCGCCCGCGACGCCCTCCCGGAGCAGGCCCGGTCCTTCGTCGCCGCCGCCCGCGCCGAGCTGGTCACCGCACGCGATCCGTACTTCCGGGGCATCGACGCCGACCGGGACCTGGCGGCCGGCATGAGCGTCGAACCGGTCCAGTACACCCGCCCCGGCGAACACGTCCTCTACTTCGACTACGGGCGCGGATGGCTGAGGTACCACTTCACCCCTCGTACCACGGACCCGCAGATCGTGATCGACGAGTGCTTCTGGCAGTAGTTCCGCCACCTGCCGTCCTCGCCGCTGCGGGCTGACGGAGGCCACGCGGCGCGCTCCGGCGGCACCGGCCCGCTCTGCACGTCGAGGTATTCGCCGTCGGGGCGGCACGCTCCATGCCTCCACGGTGACCTGCACCCTCCAGGTGGGCCCTCGTCAACGACCCCGACCCCGTCTTCCTACCGGGTCGGGGGCCGCGCGAGTGCTCAACGGACCGATCGGCCTCTCCGCCACCACAACCGCCGGTGCCGACACGGGATTCGTCCGCGTAGCGCCGGGCACGCTGAGCAACGTGATCCGGCCCGTCAAGGCACAGCGGTACCGCACCGACACTATGCAGGACACTCTGAACCAGGACGACGGAGGAGATGGCAATGGACTCAGCACCTGACGGGGGCGAGATGCTCGGATCCGTTCCATCTCCGAGTAAGACCTTCGCAGCAGTGGGCTTGTGGAGTGCGCTCGCTTGCTGCCTGCTGTTGGTCGTGATCGGCTTCGTCGGCCTTGCGATGGGGCTGGGGACCCCCATGATCTGGGTCGTGGTGGCGGGTTCGATCCTGGCCGTCGGTACTGGTCTCGCCATCAAGTTCAAGAATTAGTACAGGCTCCGCTGCGGTCATTCGATCTTCCGGCACTTCACGGCGGCCGAGAAGATGATGCTGCCTTTGGCGTCGCCCGCTTGTTCCATGACCTCCCGGGGCATGTCCGCGGGTATCTCGCCCGCAGCGACGCTGAACTGCCAGGGGCAGGCGGAGAAGCTGCACTCCACGTCCACGGGGCCGGGGGCGGGCTTCCCACCGCGCTGCGTCAGCCGATCGGCGATGAGGCACACGTCGGCCGGGGTGGGCGCGAAAGGTGTCCAGCTCGTGCCATGTACCCGGCAGGGGTGGAAGCCTTCGAGTTTCAGCTCCTCGGCGGGGATCACGAAGCTGTCGTGCCGGCCGGTGACGGCTTTCGCGGCGAAGCGCATGTCGTCGAGCACGCGGTCGGCCGACTTCGCCGGGGCGGGACGTTTCGCTGCGGCCCCGGCCGGCTTTCCCGCCTCGGCCGACCTGCCGGCGCGCCGGTGCTTCCGCACCCCGTCAGTAGCGCAGCCGCCGTCACGGATGCTGCCGCAAGTCTCCAACGCGCAGTTCGCTCCGCCTCCAGGCCACGGCACAGCGCCTGACCAGGCGCGCATTCTGTCATCACCGCGACCGGCGGCCACCGGGCGGGTGGCGGTGCCCCCCGCCCGGTGGGGGCGGAGCTACATCACCCTTCTCCTGCGGCCCAGCCAGGTCTGGGCGACGACCACGACCGCGAGGAACGCGCCGCTGACGACCTGCTGGTAGGAGGAGTCGAGGTTGCCGATCTGGTTGATGACGTTCTGGATGACCTTCAGGAGGAGGACGCCGACGAGGGTGCCGCTGACGAAGCCGAAGCCGCCGGTGAGGAGGGTGCCGCCGATGACGACCGCGGAGATGGCGTCCAACTCGAGCCCCACACCGAGGATGTTGACGCCGGAGGCGAGATAGGCCGCGTTGAGCGCGCCCGCGAGGCCGGCGAGGAGGCCGGAGAGGGTGTAGACGACGATCTTGGTGCGGACGACGGGCGCGCCCATCAGCGCCGCGGCGTCCTCGTTGCCGCCGACGGCGTAGACGTGCTGCCCGAAGCGGCTGCGGCGCAGGGCGACCGCGCCCGCGACGAACAGCGCGAGCGTGATCCAGACCGGGTGGGCGATGCCGAGGGTGGCGCCCTGGCCGATCTCGGCGAGGACGCTGCCCTTGGCGACGAGGTACGTCTCCGCGCCCTCGTCGGTCAGCGTGAGCAGCAGGCCGCGCGCGCCGAGCAGGGTGGCGAGGGTGACGATGAACGGCGCGAGCCGGGAGCGGGCGATGAGCACGCCGTTGAGCAGGCCGATCGCCCCGCACACCGCGAGCGGCAGCAGCAGCGCCACCAGGGTGCCGTGCCGGGAGCCCCACGCGGCGAGCACCCCGCCGAGCGCGAAGACCGAGCCGACGGACAGGTCGATGCCGCCGGTGAGGATGACGAAGGTCATCCCGAGGGCCACCACCGCGAGGAAGGAGGAGGTGACGGCCATGTTGGAGAAGTTGTCGCCGGTGGCGAAGGAGTCGAAGCTCAGCGATGCCACCAGGGTGACGATCACCAGGACGGCGAGCGCCCCGTGCTGCTGGGCGAGCGCGCTGAGCCGCTCGCTGCGGCTCGCGCCCATGTCGGTGTCCTGGTCGTGCGGGTCGGGCGCGGTCACGGGCCCGGCGTCGGTCCTGGTCGCGCTCATCGCTTCCTCCGTCCGCGCGCCGCGTACACCGCCAGCACGATCACCACTGCCTGGGCGATCTGCGTCCAGGAGGGCGGCAGATCGTGCTTGATGAGGGTGGCGGTGAGCAGCTGGATGAGCACCGCCCCCGCCACGGTCCCGGCGATCCGGATCTGGCCGCCGGTGAGCGGGGTGCCGCCGACCACCACGGCGGTGATCGCGGAGAGCTCCATCAGGTTGCCGAGCGAGCTGGGGTCGCTCGCCCCGAGCCGGGCGGTGGCGAGCACCCCGGCGACCGCGGCGAGCAGCGCGCTCGCCACGTAGACCAGGATCAGGACGCGGGTGACGGGGAGCCCGGAGAGCTGGGCGGCCCGGCGGTTGTCCCCGATGGCGAGGAGCTGCCGGCCGAAGGTGGTGCGTTTGACGGTGAAGCCGACGAGCAGGGTGAGCGCGACGGCGATCATGATCAGGTACGGGATGCCGAGCAGGTCGCCGGAGCCGAGCGTGGCCATGTCGGGGTTGCGGACGTCCTTGAGCTGCGGCAGGAACACCTGCGCGAGCCCGCGGCCTGCGACCATCAACGCCAGTGTGGCGACGATGGGTTGGACGCCCACCAGGGCGACCAGCGCCCCGTTGGCGAGCCCCACCGCGGCGGCGAAGAGGGCCACCACGAGCAGCGCGCCGAACAGTCCGTAGCCGAGGTAGAGCGCGATGACGGACGCGGAGAGCGCCATCACCGCGCCGACGGAGAGGTCGATGCCCTCGGTGCCGATGGCGAGCGCCATGCCGAGCGCGACGATGATGACGGGCGCGACCTGGACGGCCTGGGTGCGGAAGTTCTCCGCGGAGAGGAAGTTGTCGGTCACCGCGATGTTCACGACGAGCAGCACGGCGACGCCGACGTACACGCCGTAGCGCTGCAGCCAGGCGAGGACCCGGTCGCGGTCGTACGACGCGGGGCGTCCGCGGCCCGCCGCGGCCTTCTCGGGCAGGGTGTCGGTCACGTCCGCTCACCTCCGGCCGGTGTGGGGTGGCCGTCCGGGGATGCGGGGTGGCCGTCCGGCGGTGCGGGCGGCCCTTCCGCCGGCGCGGAGTGCTGGTCCGCCGGAGCGGGGTTGCCGTCCGTCGGCGCGAGCCGCCGGGCCGCCGGTGCGGGGTCGCCGTCCGCGGGTGCGGAACGCCGATCCGCGGGTTCGAGCCGACCGTCTGCCGGCTCGGGCTGCCGGGCCGCCGGTGAGGAGTGCCGGTCCGCACGCGCGAGGTGGTCATCCGCCGGTGCGGGGTCGCCGTCCGGGGGTGTGGGCCCCTGGTCCGGCGGCTCGGGCCGCCGGGTTTCCGCGGCGATGGTGTGCATGAGTCGGTCCTCCGTGACGTCGTCGCCGGTGAGTTCGCCGACGACGGCCCCGTCCTTGAGGACGACCACGCGGTCGGACCCTTCGATGAGCTCCTCCAGGTCGGAGGAGATGAGCAGGACGCCGAGGCCGTCCTCGGCGAGTTCGTCGATGAGCTTCTGCACCTCGGCCTTCGCGCCGACGTCGATGCCGCGGGTGGGCTCGTCCAGCAGCAGGACCTTGGGGTTCATGGCCAGCCAGCGGGCGAGGAGCACCTTCTGCTGGTTGCCGCCGGACAGCTCGCCGACCTTCTGGTGCGGGTCGGACGCCTTGATCCGCAGCCGCTTGACGAAGGTGTCGACGATCCGGTCGATGCGGGCCTCCGAGACGAGTCCGAAGCGCGAGAGCTGCGGGAGCGCGGCGAGCGCGATGTTCTCGCGCACGGAGAGCCCGGCGACGATGCCCTCGCTCTTGCGGTCCTCGGGCAGCAGACTGACCCCGGCGCGGATCGCGGCAGGCGTCGAACCTGTGCGCAAAGCCTGCCCGTTGACGGTCACGCGGCCCGGCCTCGTCGCCAGCGCGCCCGCGATCGCCTTCGCGGTCTCCGTGCGACCGGAGCCCAACAGGCCGCCCAGGCCCACGACTTCGCCCGGCAGGATGGCCAACGAGACTCCGTGCAGCTTGTACGGGACGTGCAGGTCCTCGGCCTGGAGGACCGGCGGCGCGTCCGCGACGTGGTGGTCACCGCTGAACTTCGTCGTGCCCTCGGCCCGGACCTCGCCCATCTCGCGGCCCAGCATCGTCGACACCAGGGCCAGCCGGTCGAGTTCGGCGAGGTCGCCGTGGTGGACGAGCTTGCCGTCGCGCAGCACGGTGACGGTGTCGCACACGGCGTACAGCTCGTCGAGCCGGTGGCTGACGTACACCACCGCGATGCCGCTGTCGCGCAGCCGGCGGATGACGCCGAACAGCGTCTCCACCTCGCGGGGTTCGAGCGAGGAGGTGGGCTCGTCCATGATGACGACGCGGGCGTCGACGGAGACCGCACGGGCGAGCGCCACCATCTGCTGCGCGCCGACGCCGAGGGTCCGCAGCGGCTGGCGGACGTCGACGCGGACGCCGTAGTCGCGCAGGATCCGGTCGGCCTCGCGGTGCATCCGGCCGAAGTCGAGCAGGCCGAAGCGGTTGCGGGGCTCGCGGCCCATGAACAGGTTGCGGGCCACGCTCATCAGCGGGATGAGGTTGACCTCCTGGTAGATGGTGGAGATCCCCGCGTCCTGGGCCTCCAGCGGCGTGGCGAAGCGGACCGGTTCGCCCTTGTACGTGATCTCGCCGGCGTCGGGGCCGTAGACGCCGGTGAGCACCTTGATCAGGGTCGACTTGCCCGCCCCGTTCTCCCCGATGAGGGCGTGGACCTCGCCGGGCCGCAGGGAGAGGGAGACGCCGTCCAGGGCGAGGACCCCGGGGAATCGCTTGGTGAGGCCGCGCACCGAGAGCACTTCGGCAGGGGAATCCACCGGTTTGCCTCCAGAGGAGAGGGTGGGAGGAGGGACGAGGGGGAGGGCGGGGTCGCAGCCGGCTTCGCGGACCGGGTGAGTCGTACGGCACCGGGCGCGGCCCCGGGGAGCGTCACGGTGGCGGTCGCGGGCCCCGGGGGGGTGGGTGCGTCGCACGGGGTGTGTGCGGCACACCGGATGTGCGTGCCCCGTCCGGTGTGCCGCCCACACCTGGCGTGGGTCTCCGCGGGTGTGTGGCACAGCGGCTGCCCGGCCCCGGTGCACCGGTCGGTCCGCGGGGCGACGCGCGGCCCGGAGGTGTCGGGACCACGCGTCGCCCGTCCGTGCGGAGGGCCCGCGGGGGGGTCCGACGGTGCCGCCGAGGGCCGGTGGCGTAGGACACCGATCGGGCCCCGCGCCTTCCGACCGGACGCAACGTCGTTTTCACATACGGAGGTTGAGGCAGGGGGTAGACGGCGGAGGGGCCGGCCCGGTCACGGCGGCCCGGCCCTCCCGGCCGGACTAGTACGCCTTGCCGAGGTCGGCCTTCGCGTTGTCCTTGGTGTACTCGCCGTCCTCGATGATGATGTCCTGGGCGACCTCCTTGCCCTGGGTGAACTCGTCCAGGGTCTGGAAGGCCAGCGGACCGAAGCGCGGGTTGGACTCGACGACCCCGTCGATCCAGCCGTCGACGACCCCCTGGACCGCGTTGCGCGTGCCGTCGATCGTGATGATCTTGACGTCGCCGGGCTTCTTGCCCGCGCCCTTCAGCGCGTTGACCGCGCCGAGGCCCATCTCGTCGTTCTCGGCGTAGATCCCGGTGATCTTCGGGTTCGACTGGATGAGCTGCTCGGTGACCTGCTGGCCCTTCTCACGGGCGAACTCACCGGTCTGCTCGAAGACGATCTTCAGGTCGGGGGCCTTCTCGGCGACCCGGTCCTTGAAGCCCTTGGTGCGCTCGGTGGTGACGTTGTTGCCCGCCGAGCCGAGGAGGATGGCGACCTCGCCCTTGCCGCCGGTGGCCTCGATCATCTGGTCGGCCGCGCGCTCGCCCTGGCTGATGAAGTCCGAGGCGATGAAGCTGACGTAGTCCTTGCAGGCCTCGGCGTTGATCTTGCGGTCGATGGTGACGATCGGGATCTTCTTCGCCGCGGCGGCCTGGAACACCGGGTCCCAGCCGTCGGAGTTGAGCGGCGCGATGACCAGGACGTCCGCGCCCTTGGTGATGAGGTCCTGCACGTCGCTGATCTGCTTGGAGAACTGCGACTGGGCGTTGGCGGTGAGGAGCTTGACGCCGCGCTTCTTCGCCTCGTCCTTGATGGACTGCGTCTCGGCGATGCGGAAGGGGTTGGCCTCCTTCTCCGACTGGGAGAAGCCGACGGTCGCGCCCTTGAGGTCGAGCTTCTCGCCGCCGAAGGCGTCGATGGTGCAGTTCTTCCCGTCCGGGGCGGGCTCGGCGACCTTCTGGTCGGTGTCCGCCGAGGACGCGTCGGAGGACTGGGCCGGTGCAGAGTCGTCCTCGGACTTGGCGCAGCCGGCGGTCGTGACGGCGACGGCGAGCGCGAGGCCGATCACGGCGGGGCGGACGGTGCGGTGCAGACGGGTGGTGGTGCGCTTCATGACGGACCCCGATCCGGGCTGACGCGATTCGCGATGGTTGACGGAGCTGCGGTGCGACGGCATCGACGAGCAGTGCGGCAGCAGGAGCAACTCCCGCTTGCAAGGCCCGGATTGCCGCTTCCGGACCCAGCCCGCAGGAGGTTTTTACATCGTTGGAAGTACGGTGTAAACCCTTCGGACGCGATGAGACCGCGCCGTGATCCGGCCGGGAAGGGGCGGCACCCGGCGCGGAACGCGCGCCCTCGCGTCGTTGCCCGCCTGGGCGCAACATCCGCACCGAGCTGCCGACTGACGAACCATCAGGCCCGGCGGGCGGACGCGGGAGCGGCTCATTCCCCGGCCCGCGGCGACTCGGCCGGGACCTCCGCGACCGCCGCGGCCTCCGACCGGCCCGTGGACCAGGCGGCCTCGGGCGAACCTGCGCCGCGGCCCCTGGTGCTCTCGCGTTCGATGAGCGCGTGGCTCACGGTGACCCGCCGGGGCACGTGGTCGCCGCCGCCGAGGCCGGCGAGCACCGAGGAGATCGCGAGCCGGGCGATGGCGGTCTTGTCCGGGGAGATCGAGGTGAGCGTGACCGTCCCGAACCGGCCCTCGATGACGTCGTCGAAGCCCACCACGGCCACGTCCTCCGGCACCCTGAGGCCCCGTTCGGACAGCACCCTCATCGCGCCGATCGCGATCAGGTCGTTGTACGCGAAGACCGCGTCGGGGCGGCGGCCGCTGTCGAGCAGGTGGGCCATCGCGCGGGCGCCGTCGGCGTGGCCCCAGCCCTCGGTGAGGGCGACGAGCCCGTCGTCGGCGTCGAGGCCGGCGGCGGTCAGCTCCTCGCGCCAGCCGCGGACGCGCTGCTGAGCGGGCTGGTTCTGGTCGCGGCGGGCGCCGAGGAAGCCGATCTGGGTGCGGCCGAGGTCGATCAGGTGCCGGACGGCGGAGCGGGCGGCGGCCACGTTGTCGATCGCGATGTGGTCGTACGGCAGGTCGTAGTGCCGCTCGCCGAGGAGGACGAGCGGGGCCTGCTCGGTGCGGGCGCGCAGGTCCTCGGTCTCCAGCTCGATCGGGCTGAGGATCAGCCCGTCGATCACCCGGGCCCGGAAGCCCTGGCTGACCAGGATCTCCTGCTCGCGCTTCCCGCCGGTGTGGTCGAGGAGCACGATGTAGTCGTGCTCGGCCGCCGCGTCGATCACGGCGGCGGCCAGTTCGGCGAAGTACGGGTTGCCGAGCTCCGGCAGGGCCAGCGCGATGATCCCCGTGCGGCCCTTGCGGAGGTGACGGGCCGTCAGGTTCGGCTTGTACCCCAGATCGTCGATGGCCTGCTGCACCTTGGCCCGCATGACGGGTGTGACGTGCTGGTAGTTGTTGACGACATTCGAGACGGTCTTGATCGAGACGCCCGCGTGCAGCGCGACGTCCTTGAGACTGACCCGCACGATGTTCCCTCCGGTCGATAGCCTGCGGCCCGGTCACCGGCACGTTCGGCGGACGGTGCCGAGCCCGATGCCCAGGGGCAGAGAACGCTCCGACGAAGGGCTTGCAACGTTATACGGTCCTCCCCCGAGGGGAGGCAAGGGCTGGGGCCGCGGCGGGGGCCGGGGGGCGAAAGCGCTCGTCGGCGGGGCGGTTCGGGGGTGCAGTGTGCGGGGGCGAGGGGGTGTGCACGGGGGCGAAAAGGGGACGGTCCTGCGTTGACCTGTGGTGCGGGCGGGAGTGCGCGCCTGCGGGGTGTCCGGGGGTTCGCGTGTGCGTACGGGTTCGGGTGCGGGGCGGGTGCGGGCGGGCGATCACGTGGTCGCACGCTACGAGGCGCGGTCGTGTGCGCGGTGCGACGTGTGCGGGCGTGCCGCCGCGTGGTCGCGCGTACGGGGTGCGGGCGCGTGCGGGGTGGCGGCGCGGGGGGCGGGGTGCGGGTGCGGGTGCGGGTGTGCGCGTGGTCGGTGCGGGTGGGCCCCAGATCGGGTGCGGGGCGGGTGCGCGGGCCGGGTCAGCACCTCGTACGGGTCCCCGCCAGCGCCCCGTCCCACGCCACGCCTGCCTCCGCCCGCAGCGTGGCAGCGGGAGGCGCGGCACGACGAGGTGCGTGCGAAGGATCGGCGCGGGACCGAGGTGAGCGGTCGATCCGCAGGACCCGGGCCGCGCCGGGACCGCCGGTCACGAGGACGGCGCGCCGCTCGCTCGGGCGGGGAACGCCGACGGCGGCCTCGGCGCGACGAGCCGTGCCGGGTCGGCGCGCACCCGCGTGCCTGCTCACTTGCGGTCGTTCCGGCGGGCCCTGCGGACGATGAGGACGGCGGGGACGATCATCGCGAGGAGGAGGAACAGGATGATCCCCACTTCAAGCGGCTTGAGGTTTCCCACGACCAACTCCATTTGATGAACCACTCTTTGTGCGGACGTCGACCGGCTACCCCGGGCTGCGGCGTCCTCAACCCCGCAGCCGCGGGGCTTCGTCGTCCGGCTCGTCGGGGCTGCCGAAGTGGAACGGCACGGCAAGGGCGGCGGCGAGGGCGCGGCCGAGGCGGGTGGCGGCCTCCGCGGAGGGGTGCGGGAGGGGGCCGGTGTCCCCGCCGAGGTACCGCTGCGCCGTGGACCGGTCCACGGCGGCGAGGCACACCTCCGCGTCCGGATCCGCAGTGAGCGCGAGCAGCAGCACGAACCAGTCGTGCGCGGTGTCCCCGTCCCAGACCGCCTCGATGGCGACGATCCGCCCCGCGCACTCCTCCGCCCGCCGCCGCAACGCCTCCGCGTCGAGCGGGCTCTGCGGCGTGCGGACGATCCGGTTCCGGAGCACCCGGTGGCGATCGTGGGCGATCAACTGCGCGGCGTGCAGGCCGACTTGACCTGTCTCGAACACCGTTCGCACCGCCGCGAACATCGCGTCCCGCAGCACACACGCGTCGATCTCCTCCCGCACCCCCGCCGGCAGTCCGTTCCACCACGCTTCCCTGGCCGCCGCGTCCATGCTCCGCCCCTTTCGCCGGACCCGATTCTGCCCGGCGGGACCGTGCCCCCGACCGTCGGGGCGGCGACGGGCGCGTCCTGCGGTGCGACGGCCGTATCGCATGCAACCTTGCGGGGGGTCCGCGTGTCATGGAGGTGTTGGTTCCCGTTCTCCCCACGCTCACCGGAGGCCCGCGCGTGCGCCGCTTTCTTTCCCTGTCCGTCGCCGTCACCGCGTTCGCGATCGGGCCGGTGCCCACCGCCGGCGCGGGCGGACCCGCCGCGGCCGCCGTGCCGGTCACGGACTTCAACCACGACGGCTACGCCGACCTCGCCGTCGGGGCGCCCGGCGGCGACGTCGGCGGCAAGGACGGTGCCGGCTACCTCACCATCCTCTACGGGTCGTCGGCCGGTGTGCGGACCGCCCGGCCCCAGGTGGTCAGCCGCGCGTCCGCGGGCGTGCCGGGGGCGGTCGCGGACTACGACGGCTTCGGCGCGACCACCGCGGCCCGCGACTTCGACGGCGACGGCTACACCGACCTGGTCGTCGCCTCCACCAACGGCCCGACGGTCGCCCTGTGGGGCTCGGCGACCGGCCTGAAGGGCGGCGTCGCGCTCGACGTCCCCGAGCACAGCGGCCCCCTCGCCGCCGGTGACGTCGACGGCGACGGCCACGACGACCTCGTGCTCGGAACCGGCCTGGTCGGCGTGGAGTTCGGCCCGATCAGCCGCGCGGGCGTCTCCGCCGGCCGCACCGTCGTCCCGTTCGAGGACGCGGAGGGCGAGGAGGACCGGCAGGCGCGCTACGACTTCGTCGTCGGCGACGTCACCGGCGACGGGGCGGACGACATCGTCACCAACCACGGCGCCGAGGACACCCTTTACAGCGGCCGCCTGTGGAAGGGCGGCAAGGACCGCTCGGTCACCCGCGTCCCCGGAGCGATCGCCCCGTCGTCGGGCGGTGTCATCGCCGACTTCGACCGCGACGGCCACGGCGACTTCGCCACCTTCACCGCCGGCACGAACAGCGGCGACGCCGACACCGAGCCCGGCACGGTCTCGATCCGCTACGGCTCGCCCTCCGGGCTCTCCGCGCGCAGGGCGGCGATCACCCAGAGCACCGCGGGGGTCCCGGGGGCCGACGAGCCCGGCGACGGGTTCGGCCGCTCGCTGGCCGCGGGTGACGTCACCGGCGACGGCTACCCCGACCTCGCGGTGGGCGTCCCCGGCGAGGCGATCGGCAAGGTCGCCGGTGCGGGCGGCGCGGTGCTGCTGAGGGGCGGGCCGAAGGGCGTGACAGGTGCCGGGGCGACGGCGTTCTCCCAGTCCACGGCGGGCGTTCCCGGCGCCTCGGAGACCGGCGACCACTTCGGCGGACGGGTCCTGCTCGCCGACGTCAACGCCAACGACCGCGCCGACCTCGTCGTCGCCGCGCCCTACGAGGACGCCCCGCAGGCCGACTCCGGTGCGGTGTGGGTCCTGCGCGGCTCGAAGAACGGGCCGATCACCGGCGGCATCGCCTCCTTCGCCCCGGCCGGTCTCGGCGCGCCGGGCACCGACGCCACGTTCGGCGTCAACCTCGCCCGCTGACACCGGGCGTGGGAGCGGGACCGGCGGGTGGTCCGCCGGTCCCGGCCTCCCGCACTCAGGCCGTGCGGAACTGGGCGCGGAGGTAGAGGTCGAAGGCGCGGGCGCCGAGCAGGCGGCGGGTGTGGACGAGCGCCTTGGCGGCCGGCGTGACGACGTACCGCGGCCTCGGCCGCGCGGTGGTCACGGCCTTCTCGATCACCTTCGCCACGGTCTCCGGCGGCGCGCTGAGCGCCTTGGACCGGTAGGACTTCGCCATCTGCTCGTCGGCGACGGCGTTGAGGCGGGCGTACGGGCCCGACGGCGCGGCGGAGCCGGTGAGCGTGTGGGCGGCGGTGTCGCCGAACGCGGTCCGGATCAGGCCGGGTTCGACCAGGCTGACCTTGATCCCGAACGGCGCGGCCTCGAAGCGCAGGGCGTCGCTGAGGGCCTCGACCGCGTACTTGCTGGCGTGGTAGTAGCCGCCGGCCGGGAAGACGAGCCGGCCGCCCATGGAGCCGACGTTGACGATGCGGCCGCCGCCGTGGGCGCGCATCGCGGGCATCACCAGCTGGGCCATCCGGCTCAGGCCGAAGACGTTCGTCTCGAACTGGCGTCGGACCGCGTCGAGATCGGTCTCCTCGACGGTGCCGTACTGACCGTAGCCGGCGTTGTTGACGAGCGCGCCGACCGTGCCGTGCTCGGCCTCGACCGCCGCCACGGCGGCGCGCATCGACTCCTCGTCGGTGACGTCGAGCGGCAGGACGCGGGCGCCGGAGCGGGTGAGGTCCGCGATGCTCTCCACCCGGCGGGCGGTCGCGTACACGGTGAGGTCGGGCCGGCGGGCCAGCCGCTCGGCGGTGATCCGGCCGATCCCGGTGGACGTGCCGGTGATCAGGACTGCGGTCATGGTGACTCCTGGTCGAGGGGTGCGGAGCCGGCGACGAGCAGCGCCACGCCGTGACGGAGCCGGTGCACCGGGACGAGCGGGTCGGAGAGGTCGGCCTCCAGGCCGCGGGTCAGGGCGAGGAGGAGGTGCGCGAGTTCCGCGGCGTCCGCCGGGTCGGCGGAGGGGCGGGCCGCGCGGAGGGTGGTGGCGAGCAGGTCGGACATCGCCGCCATGTAGCGGGCGTCGAGGTCCGCGATCAGGCGGGCCTGCTCGCCGAACAGTTCCGCGGCGTGCGGGCTGTCGTGCGCGATGCGCAGCACCAGCTCCAGCTTCGCCATCAGGATCGCGGTGAGCCGCTCGCTCAGGCCGCCGGCCCGGCCGGCGGCCTCCCGCGAGGCGGCCAGCGCCTCGTCGAAGAGCCTCTCGGCGACCCTGCGGTAGGCGTCGTCCTTGTTGCGGACGTACTGGTAGACCGCGCCGCGCGACAGGCCCGCCTCCCGCGCGATGTCCTCCATGGTGGTGCGCCGCACACCGTGCCGGGCGAAGCACTGGTACGCCGCGTCGAGGATCTGGACCGTCCGCTCCGATGACATGCTGACAATCTTTGCGCGAAACGTCAGATTGTGCAATCCCGTCATCGCGGTCGAGATCGGGGGGGGTGGGCAGGGTGGGCCGTTGGGCGGTGCCGTCGGTCAGGTGAGGCGGGGAGTGCGGGCACGCGAGTGCGCTGCCGGTGGCGGGGGGCACGCCGGTGTACTGGCGTCGCCTTCCGGCGGGCTCGGGTGGGGGCGGGGGCGCCGCCCGGTGGGCGTTCGGCGTGCTCGCCTACCTTGCGGTCCGCAGCCGTTCCCGCTGGATCCGCCGGGCCGTCGCGCGGCGGACGGCCGGTGGGCCGAGGTGTCCGCCGGCGGTCGGCGGACCGTTCAGCTCCGCGTGGTCGAGGGCGCGGGCGACGGTGTCGTACGTGCTCCGGTGGTCCTCGGGCAGCCACCCGCCGTGCCGCCTCAGGTCCTCCTCGACGAGGCGGCGCAGCTCGTCGGCGGTCCTGGGGGTGAGGCGCCTGCGCCCGCGGTCGAGGGCGTCGGCGAAGGCCGAGCAGTGGGCCGGGGCACCGAGGGTCTGCCGGCAGGCCGCCGAGACGGCGTCGGCGAGGGCCCAGAGGCGGCCGTGGAGCCACGGGACGTCGGACTGATCCAGGGAGGAGACCAACTGGTCGTCCGTGAACCGGCGTTGCGAGCGGGACGGCTGACCGGCGCGCGGCTTCAGCAGGTGCTTGGAGACGGCGGGCTGACTCATGCCGGCGAGCCGGGCGATGCGGTCCTGGGTCCAGCCGAGGTCCGCGAGGGCGTGGATGAGCTCGCCGCGCCGCCTGCGAGCGTCGTCGCCGGCGCGGATGACGTCGTTCAGGTCGGCGAACAGGCGGGTGGCTTGCGCTTCGGTGAGGTCGTCCTGTGCGTCGGCGAAGTCGTCCGGCATCGGGGCCGCCTCAGCACGGTCGGCCGCCCCCGCCTCCCCTGTCGCGCGGTCGCCGCCCTCCCCGGCCGGCACCTCGGTGAGGTCGTCGCGGAGGTCGGAGAAGCCATCCGGCATCGGGGCCGCCTCAGCACGGTCGGCCGCCCCCGCCTCCCCTGTCGCGCGGTCGCCGCCCTCCCCGGCCGGCACCTCGGTGAGGTCGTC
>NZ_JBHWZH010000023.1:40551-57937 GCF_042728285.1 Streptomyces sp. NPDC060194
GCGGAGGTCGGAGAAGCCATCCGGCGCCGGGGCCGCCTCAGCACGGTCGGCCGCCCCCGCCTCCCCCGACGCGCGGAGCCCGCCGCCCTCCCCGGCCGGCGCGTCGGCAACCCGGCCGCTGTCGTCGTCACTCGCCATGACGTGGTTCTACCGCATGATGCCGATCTGCTACAACCTGGTTATACAGCCAGGTTGTACGGGGCACGATCCGCGCCATGCCCACCTTCTCCGCCCCGGACGGCACCGCCCTCTCCTACCGCGCCCTCGGCGACGGCGCGCCCCTGCTCTGCGTGCCCGGCGGGCCCGCCGACTCCGCCTACCTGGGCGATCTCGGCGGGCTCTCCGCCCACCGTCGCCTGGTGCTCCTCGAACTGCGCGGGACCGGGCGCTCGGCCGTTCCCGACGACCCGGCGTCGTACCGGTGCGACCGACTCGTCGACGACGTCGAGGCGTTGCGGGCGCACCTCGGGCTCGGCTGGGCGGATGTGCTCGCCCACTCCGGCGGGGCGAACATCGCGGCGCAGTACGCGGCGCGGTACCCCGACCGGGTGGGCCGGATGCTGCTGGTCGGACCGGGCGGCCGGGCGCTCGGGGTCACGGTCGGGCCCGAGGTGCGGCAGGAGATCGCCCGGCGGCGGGCGCACGAGCCGTGGTTCCCCGCGGCGCACGCCGCGCTCACGGCGATCCAGGAGGGGACGGGCGCGGACCGGGACGCGGTCGCGCCGTTCTTCTGGGGCCCGGGTTCGGGGCGGAGGGGGCGTTCACCCCGGAGCGGACCCGCGCCGGACTCGCCGGGTTCTCGGCGCCCGTCCTGCTCCTGACGGGCGAGTTCGACATGAACAGCCCGCCGGCGTCGGTGGCCGAACTGGCCCAGGCTTTCGGGCCGGCGGCGACCACGGTCGTACAGCCGGGGGCGGGCCACTACCCCTGGCTGGACGACGCGGACGCCTTCCGCGCGGCGGTGACGCCGTTCCTCGCCGGGTGAGACGGGGGTCACACCGGCCGGTGTCACAGATCGCGGACCTGTCCCGTCCCGTGGATGAGGGCACACACACGGACCCGAGGAGGACACCATGGACGCTCGACTCGACTTCTTCGCCGGCGCCACCGCCGGCACGGCGTTCAAGCACGTCATGGCCGCGGGGAGGGAGCTCAAGGCGTCGACGCTGTCGCCGGTGACGCAGGAGCTCGTCGCGTTGCGGGTGAGCCAGATCAACGGATGCGCCGTCTGCATCGACTTGCACACCAAGGAGGCCGCGGCGGCCGGCGAGAGCGCGGTGCGGCTGCACCTCGTCGCCGGGTGGCGCGAGGCGACGGTCTTCAGCGAGGCCGAACGGGCCGCGCTCGCCCTGGCCGAGGAGGCGACGCGGGTGGCCGACGCGTCGACCGGGGTGAGCGACGCGGTGTGGGCGCGCGCCGTCCAGCACTACGACCAGGAGGAGCTCACCGCACTCGTCCTGTTCGTCTCGTTCATGAACATGGTGAACCGGCTCAACATCGTCACCCGGCAGCCGGCCGGGGACTACGTGGCCGGGCAGTTCCACTGAGTCGGTGCGCACCCAGGGAGTCGGGATGGGAAAGGTCGAGGAGTTCGAGGAGCTGCGGCCGCTGCTGTTCTCGATCGCGTACCGGATCCTCGGCAGCGTGGGCGAGGCGGAGGACGCGGTGCAGGAGACGTGGCTGCGGTACGACGCCTCGGCCACCCGCCCCGACTCGGTGAAGTCGTTCCTGTCCGCGACGGTCACCCGGCTCGCGATCGACGTCCTGCGCTCGGCGCGGGTGCGCCGGGAGAGCTACGTCGGGCCGTGGCTCCCGGAGCCGCTGCTCGACGACCCGTACGGGGACCCGGCCCGCGCCGCGGAGCTCGCCGACTCCGTATCGATGGCCGCGCTGCTCCTCCTGGAGCGGCTCAGCCCGCTGGAGCGCTCGGTGTTCGTCCTGCGGGACGTGTTCGGGTTCGGCTTCGACGAGATCGCCGCGACGGTCGGACGATCGGAGGCGGCTTGCCGCCAACTCCTCGTCCGGGCCCGTCGCCACATGCACGACGGCCGGCCCCGGTTCGAGGCGGACCGGGAGGAACGGCGGGAGCTGGCGGGCCGGTTCTTCGACGCGCTCCTCCAGGGCGACGTCGACGGGCTGCGCGCGTTGCTCTCCGCCGACGTCCAACTCGTCGGCGACAGCGGGGGGAAAGCCCCAGCCCTCCCCCGCACCGTCGCCGGCAACGACAAGGTGGCCCGGCTGCTCTCCGCGTTCTACCCACAACTCCGTTCCCTCGGCGTCTCGTTCGAGGCGTCGGAGGTCAACGGCCAGCCCGGGGCCGTCCTCCGCGACCGCGACGGCAGGCTCCTCCAGATCCTCGCCCTCGACATCCTCGACGGCCGCGTCCACACCATCCGCTCCGTCCTCAACCCCGACAAGCTCTCCCACCTCGGCCCACCCGCCGACGCCTGGGCCGTCGACCGCGAGTTCCGCGCGCGGCGGAAAAGGGATCGGTGACACGGCGTCGGCGCCCGCATACTGCAGGGTGACGGGGACGGGGGGAAGCGCAGGATGCCTGAGCATGACGGCACGGAGGTCGGGGACCTCGCCGGGACCGGGGTCGCGGCTCTCCGGCGCTCCGTGCGGCGGGAGGTACGGTTCGACCTCTCCAAGTACGACGACGCCCGCCGCAGCGGTGAGGTGGACGACTGGACGGATCACTCCGACATCGGGCAGTCCTTCGACGGGACCGTACTCACCGAGGAGGAGTACCAGCGGGTCGAGGACCTGTACATCGACGCGGTCGACGTCCTGGCGGAGGCGGTGGGCGCGGACCGCTTCGCCCTGGTGAGCCTCTACCCGGGCGAGCCGACGCCGGCGTGGCTGGGGGAGGTGTACGAGGGCCGGGTCGTCGACAGGCGGTCGGCCCTGCGCTTCCTTCGGGCCACGCTGCGGGGTGCGTCCTTCCACGGGGTGCTCAGAAGCAGGGAATTGGAGGTCTTCGCCGGTTTCGACTACTACCTGCACGTCTCCACCTCGCAGCGCGCGGAACGCGTGCTCGGCACCGTCGAGGAGATGGGGCTGTACCCGAGACCGTTCACCGACGAGGAACCCGAGGACGAGCCGCACGTGTCACGTCCCGCGGACGACCGGTTCTGGTCGGACGCCGCGATCCGCGCCGACGAGGCCCCGGCGCTCGTCCTGGAGCGCTGGGCGGCGCGAGGGGGTGAGTACGGCGAGCGGTGGTTCCTCGCGGCGGGCGGCGACTTCGCTCCGGTCGCCGCGTCGGTCCGCCGGCACTCCATGGTCGCCGTGTTCTCCGGAGTGCGGATCGGGTGGGCCCCACGGGACGAAGTAGCACGCACACTGGACGCGTTGGACGCGGACGGCGAGGACCCTCGGATCGTCGTCTTCCCCCGCCCCGAGGGCACGGCGCTGCGGACCATGGAGTGCGGTGAGGGCGAACCGGTGCCTACCGCAGCCGAGTTGCCGGAGGGATCCGAGTTCGGCTACTTCGTACGGCCGGCTGAGGACCTGGCCTGCGTGCAGGCCGTGTGGCCGGGCGAGGACGGACGGATCGTCGGGGAATGGCCCGTGGGGCGGCTCGGCTGAGCGGGAGCCTCCGACGGACCGGCCGGCGGGGCCCCGCGGCGGAAGGGGGTGCGCTGTCGGGCCCCGTGCACGGCGGGAGGGCCACGCCCGGACGGTGGTCGGGGGTGGCCCTCCCATGGGGGGGGTGGGACGGGCCCGGGGCGGCGGAGGGGGCGCTCGGGGCCGGTGGGGGCGGCGGCTCCGGGCGGCGGCTCCGCGCCCGCGGGCCCGTCCTCGGGAACGACTATGCACCTGGCACGCGCACGCTCCGAGTGTGTGAACGCTTCAGGTGCGCGCACTCCGTTCACACCCCGTGTGCGGGGCGGTGGTGCGGGGGGCGGATCAGGTCGTCGGGACCGGGTGGCCGCCGTCGCCCTCGACGACGATGCGGTCGGCGCCGGGTTCGGGGGCCGTGTCGGCCATGGTGACGTCGACCGTGCCGTCACCGGTGGTGTCGAACTGGTACAGGTCGGCCTTGCCGTCACCGGTGGTGTCGGTCATCCAGACGTCGGTTTTCCCGTCGCCGTTGGCGTCGGCGGACAGGACGACGTGGTGCTCGTCGCCCAGGGTCTCGACCACTTCCTCGGGGCTCTCATGCGTCTCCATGACCGCCGGTTGCCCCCGGACCGGGCGCCGAAACCGGCGCGCCGCGCCCGGACGCGCGCCGGCCCCCGGCGGTGTGCCGGGGGCCGGACGTGTGAACCCGTACGGGATCAGACGGCGGTGATGTTCTCCGCCTGCGGGCCCTTCTGGCCCTGCGTGATGTCGAACGTGACGGCCTGGCCCTCCTGGAGCTCACGGAAGCCGGTCGCGTTGATGTTGGAGTAGTGGGCGAAGACGTCCGGGCCCCCACCGTCCTGCTGGATGAAGCCGAAGCCCTTCTCGGCGTTGAACCACTTCACTGTTCCGCTGGCCATGACCTTTGTTCCTTCGAGTCGATATCGGGGGCCGCACCGCGCGGACCCCGGAGGTGATCGCCCTGGTCACACACCCGCACAGCGAAAAGCCCGCACCGGAGCGCGGGCAGGTACTGCGAACCACGACATCTGCGGGTGACGCTACACGGTGGAACCGCCGCCCACCAGAGAGCAACTGCACAACGTCGCCCGTCTGTCGCCCGCCGGGCGGCACGCAAACCGGACGTGTCCGGGCAACCCCCGCGACCGGCCGGCCTCAGCGGGCGATCATCGCCGTCAGCGCCGCGTGCGTCTCCGCGTCGGCGGCGGCGAGGAGCCCCCGCCCGGCCGGCCCGAGCGGCCCGCCGTCGACCCCGGTCACGACGCAGCCCGCGGCGCGGCAGAGCGCGATGCCGGCGGCGAAGTGGACACTGCCGGTCAGGTCGCCGCCGTCCGTGACGTACGCGGCGCGCCGGCCGGCGGCGACCCAGGCGAGGGCGAGCGTCGTGGAGACGACGCGCGGCCGGAACCGCGCGGCGAAGTCGGGGTGCGCGAGCAGGTCGACGGCCCGGAAGGCGGGCGCGCCGGGGAACGGCGGGTCGAGGTTGACGTCGACGAGGCCGGTGGCGGCGGTCGGGGCGAGCGGGGTGTCCTCGCCGTCGCGCCTGAGCCACGCGGTGGTGCCGTCCGTGTGGAACACCTCGCCGCCGAACGGGTCGGCCACCGCGGCCGGGCCGCCGCGCAGGGCGACGTTCACGGCGACGAGCATGCCGCCGGTCGCGTAGTTCAGCGTCCCGCACAGCGGGTCCACGAACCACCGGCGCGCCGCGTCCACCCCGCCGCGCAGCCCGCCCTCCTCGCCGTGCACGGCGTCGTCGGGCCGCGCGTCGCGCAGCACACCGATGATCGCCTCCTCGGCGGCGACGTCGGCTTCGGTGGCGAAGTCACCGCCGCCCTTGTCCACGCGCCCCAGGCGTCGGCCGAAGCGTTCGCGTACGGCCTGTGCGCCGGCGCGGGCGGCGATGACGGCGAGTTCGGTGTCGGGTACGGCGTCGGTGGTGGTCACGGCGGCAGGCTATCGGGGGCGGGGGCCGTCGGTTCCGTCGTACGCGAACCGGTGGCCGGCGAAGTCGGCGAGGTGCACGAAGCCCAGGCGCTGGTAGAGCGCGTTGCTGGTGGGGTTGTCGGGGTCGGTGAACAGGACCACGTCCGTCGCCCCCGCGGCGAGCGCGGCCCGGGACGCCGCCGCCGTCACGGCGCCCGCGTAGCCGCGCCCTCGGTGTTCCGCGGGGGTGTAGACGGGGTCGACGCGGACCATGCCCCCGGTCACGGAGGTCGCGGCGGCCATGGAGACGGGGACGCCGGCCCGGGTCTCCCAGAGGGTGAAGTGCCGGTCCCCGAAGCGGGATGCGTCCCACCGGCCGGCGTCGATGAGGTCGATGGAGCGCTGTTCGTCGACGTCGACGCAGAACTCCCGGCACCAGCCGATGACGTGGTCGCGGTCGCCCGCCTCCGCGGAACGCCCCTGTCCTTCCGCCGCCGGCTGCGGCGGGACGAGGGTGCCGAGGCGGTAGAGCTGGGTGCGCCAGAAGCGTGCGGCGGACGCGCCCGTACGACGCCGCCAGGCCTCGGCGAAGGCGTCGGCGGTGTCGCGGTCGGCGATGACGGTGTCGGGGGCGTGGCCGAGCCCCGCGAGCAGGTCGGCCAGGGCGTCGGTGCGCGCGGCCGCCAGGGGCGTGAGGCCGAGGCGGCCGCGCGGGGTGAGGTAGACGACGGCGCGGACCTCGCCCCCGGCCTCCAGGTGGCCGAACAGGGCGGGTTCGGCGGCGCGGTGGGCGCCGTCCCGGAGCCGCAGGGGCTCGATGTCGGTCAAGGGCGTGTTGTGCAGGGCGGCGCGTGAGCGCAGGAAGCCGCCGGCGCGGGCGAGGAGGGCGTCGACGTCGTCGGTGAGGTGCCACTGGTCCGGGAGCATGCCCCATGATCCCGGAGGCCGCCGGGTCAGGAGCGGCGGCCCTGGTTCCTCGGGTGGTTGCGGGCGGTGCGCTCGTTGCCGAACTTGTACGAGCCGGTCCAGCGGGCCATCACCTCCTGGGCGTCGCCCGACTCCACCTCCTCGGTGAACTTCACCGCCCGCTCGCCGCGCAGCGTCGTCGCGTTGCGGCCGCGGTGCGTGATGTGGACGGTGCCGTCGGGGCGGGTCGTGTAGCTGAAGCCGGAAGGACGCGGCACGGGTCTGCCTCTTCTCTCGGGTGCGGTGGCGGGGCGAGGACGGTCGGGTTCAGGCCGTGTTCCCACTCCCGGCCCGCTCCCAGGAGGCCCGCACCGGCAGCACGCTCGGCGCGGTCTCTTCTCCGCCACCCACGGATGCGGCCGGTGCGCGGCCTCACCCGGGGCGGCGGAGGAGCTCAGTGTGCCGCAAGCCCGGCGGCCACTGAGCGCCCCGTCACGTGCGGGGGCTCGTACGAGCCCCCGCGCACGGCCCGGAAACCGGTGGAGCCCCACCCTCCGCCGCGCCTACCGTCACCCCATGGCCGACGAGAACTTCCGCGATCCCCGATGGGCCGCCCTGTACGACCCGCTCGACCCCGACCGCCGCGACCTCGACGCCTACCTCGCCATGGCCGAGGAGTTCGGCGCGCGCTCCGTCCTCGACATCGGCTGCGGCACCGGCGTCCTCGCCCTGCTCCTCGCCGCGCGCGGCCTCGACGTCGTCGGCGTCGACCCCGCGACCGCGTCCATCGCGGTGGCGCGCGCCAAGTCCAGCTCGGAAGCCGTCCGTTGGGTCGTCGGCGACGCCACCGCCCTCCCTCCGCTCCAGGTCGACCTCGCCACCCTCACGGGCAACGCCGCCCAAGCCATCGTCGACCCGCCCACCTGGCACGCCACCCTCCGCGCCGCCTTCGCCGCGCTCCGCCCCGGCGGCCACCTCGTCCTCGAAACCCGCGACCCGGCACGGCGCGCGTGGCAGGAGTGGACCCGCTCCGCCTCCTACGCCGAAACCGACGTCCCCGCCGCGGGCGGCCGGGTGGCCCACTGGGTCGAACTCATCTCCGTCCACCTCCCCTTGGTCACCTTCCGCGGCACCGCCGTCCTCCCCGACGGCGAGACCCTGACCTCGACCTCCACCCTCCGCTTCCGCGACCGCGACGAACTCTCACACGACCTCACCACCCACGGCTTCACCCTCACCCCCGTCCGCGACGCGCCCGACCGACCGGGTCGCGAGTTCGTGTTCGTGGCGCGAAGGCCGTGAACCGGACCGAGGTGGCGCCGACTTCCAGGCCGGCATAGAACTCAGCCCGGCCGGCGCTTGAGGCCGCCGGCCGCAGGCCGGTATGCGCGGCGCAGCCGCGAATGCGCGCGCCACCGGCGCAAGGTGGCAGACCCAGCCCGGCCGACACAACCACAGCCCGGCCGGCGCTTGAGGCCGCGCGGCCGCAGGTCGTGCATCCGCGGCGGAGCCGCGAATTCGGGCGCGCGCCGCCGCACATGACACCCGCCGCTCACCCCCGAAAGCGTCGGTGCAACTCCCGCACCTCCTCCGCCAACCCCGAAACGGGCCCGGCCGTCGGCACACCAGGAGCGACGTCCCCGATGGACAGCGGCCGGACGGGCGCAGGCCCGACACCCAACTCCGCCAGCCACGCCCCCAGTTGCTCCGTCGAGCTGACGTAGACGATCCTCCCCAACCCCACCCACGCATGCGCCGCCGCACACATCGCGCAGTGCTCACCGGAGGTGTACACCGTCGCGACCCCCCGCTCCCCCACCGGCAGGTGCTCCGCCGCCCACCGGGCGAGCTCGATCTCCGGGTGCCGGGTCGGGTCCCCCGTCGTCCGCTCCCGGTTGCGGTCCTCGGCGAGGACGCGCCCGTCCCCGCCGACGAGGACGGAGCCGAACGGCTCGTCCCCCGCTTCGACCGCCTCCGCGGCCAGCTCGACGGCGCGGCGCAGATGCCGCATCTCGGTGTCGTCGAAAGTCACGACTGCTCCGTTCGCAGAGGTCCGGTGAACAGGTACCGGCGCGCGGCGACCGTGGCGAGGGCCTGCCACGCCGGCCCCGGATCGAGTGTCTCCGACGGATCCCCGCCGAAGGGGTCGAGAACGACCGTGTCCGCCCCCAGCCGCGCGATCTGCCGCAGATCGTCCACGACCTGCTCGACCGTACCCTCGCCGGTGATCCGCAGCGCGATGCGGGGCGCGAACGCCGGCCGCCCCCCTCCGCGGCCGCGACGGCCGCCATCCGGCCCACCGCGCCCCGCAGCCACGGCACCGTGTTCCGCAGCGGGTGCCACGCCTGCCCCAGCCGGTGCGCCCACCGGATGCCCGCGTCGCTGTTCCCGCCCGTCCAGAACACCGGCGAGGTAGGCGAGCGCGGTGAACGGCTCGTAGAACGGCGCCGGGTACTGCGCGGCGACGTCCGGCGTCACCGCGACGTGGTCCGAGACCATCAGCAGGTCGGCGCCGAGGTCGACCTCGCCCGCACCGGCTACGCGGTCCTAGCCCCTCAAGTATCCCGGCAGCCGGCACGGTCCGCTGCACCGGCTCCTCGACGAGCGCGCCGAGACCCTGGAGTGCCCGCGGATCACCGGCGACGACTGCTACACGCTGAAGGTGGACGCGACGTCCAGGCCGCACCTGGAGCACGCCGTCGACGCCCTCACCGAGTCCGGCAGCACGACGACGAACGTCGTCGACTCCCAACCCCTCCCCGACGCGGCCCGCGCGCCCCCTCCTGACCCCGGCCGGGGTGGGCTGCCGGCAGCCGCCGCGGCGGAAACTCGGTCGCCGCACCGGCTGCCCGTGCCGCATCATCGGCCGCATGAACGTCGTCGTCCAACGCGTGCGCACGTCCTGGACCAAGGCATCCCGGGGCGGCCCCGGCGCCGCCGTGCGCAACGCGGCGCCGATCGCTTTCGCCGTGCCGCTCGGCCTGGGTTCGGGTCTGCACGAGGTCGTCCTCGCCGAGGCGGACGGGTTCGTCCCGCAGATGACCGAGGGCGAGCTGTCGGACGCGGGCCTACAGCTCCGTGAGGCGGACGGACTCCTCCGTGTGCGGCCCCCGGAGCTGGCCCGCATGACCGCGCCCCGACGAGACCGCCGTCCCCCGTCGGTCCGCCTTGCCCCCGGACAGTGGCTGCGGTGGCAGATCAACTACCGCTTCGGCGGCGGTTGGAGCGACACGTGGACGTACCGCCTCGACACCCTGAACATCGCCTACGGTCCCACCTCCGCCGACGTCTTCCTCACCACCCCGCCCACCCGCACCGTCGACGAGCGCGGCTTCCTGCGCTGAGGCGGCGGGGCCTACCGCAGCGGCAGGCCCTCCGGCGCGGTCAGGCCGGTGGGCGTGGCGCGGAAGGCGGCGGTCCACGCCGTCGGCTCGCAGCCCTCACCGTTGGGGTGCTGCTCCTCCAACGTCGCATCGACCGCGTCCGTGACGAGCCGGCTGCCGTCGGCCGCGGACGTGACGGAGAGGCGGACGCGTACGGGCCCCGGGCCGTCGGCCTCGGGGAGCGGGATCGAGAGGCCGGGGACGAAACTCGGGTCGTCCCCGCCGGACCGGCGCTCCTCGCAGACCTCGCCGACACACAGCCGCAGCGTCGCCGCGTCCGCCGCGCCGAAGTCCGCGGGGCGCCAGCGCACGGAGACGCCCGAGTCCATGTCCACGAGCGTGCACACCTTCGTCCCGCCCCCCGAGCAGCCGCTCAGCACGGCAACGGCGACCAGCACGGTGACGGCCCGCCGCCCCGTGCCCCCTCTTCGAACGTCCCCCACGATCATGGAGCGCACCCTACGCCGCCGAGAAGAGGACCGGGGTGAGCGCGGTCCGCAGGTCGGCCACCTCGCGGTAGTGCACCGTTCGCATCCCCAAGGCGGCTGCCGAAAGCAGGTTCTCGGCGCGGTCGTCCACAAACAGGCAACGCGCAGGCGGCACTTCAACACACTCCGACGCCAACTCGTAGATCCCGGGATCCGGTTTGGCGATCCCGACGGCACTGCTGTTGACCACGTGTGCGGCGAGATCGGCGATCCCGAGCCGCACGAGGTCCTCGTCGAGCCAGGGAGCGGCGTTCGTGACGAGCACCAGCGGGACGCGGACCCGCCGCAGCAGCGCGACCACGGCGGGATCGACGAACGACGGCGCATACGCGAACTCCCGTGCCAGCACCTCCGCCCGCGCTGCCGGAACGAACGCCCTCAGCCCGGCCGCGACGGACCGCCGCCACTCCTCCCGCGTGCTCCTCCCGAGCAGCAGCGGCAGGTCCCGCTCCGGCGCGTACGCGATCTCGGCGGTGGTCCCCACGGGCAACCCGGCGACGGCCTCCAGCCGGGCGACCTCGGTCAGGTCGTAGAACCGGACGACGTTGTCGAGGTCGCACAGGACGGCCTCGCACGGCGGGACACGGCGTTCACGCTCCGGGGATGCCATCCCGTACGTGTACCAGGCGCGCCGCACAGCCCGCGACCCGGGGATCCGCTCGCGATCGCACGCCTGCCGCGCGTGCCTCGGCGGAGCGCTGCGGCAGCCCGGGGCCCCGCGCCTTCATAGGACCCGAACCGGCGACACCGCGGGCGGAGTTGCCGGTGGGGGCGGGGTCTACGGACGGGGGCCGGGCGCGACGGTCAGGGGTGTGGGGCGGGGTGAGGGGAGGAGGCGGAGGGTTGTCGCGGCGAGGGCGGCGTGGAGGAGTCCTGCGGTCAGGGCGACGGCGTGGAGGCCGGTGACGAAGGCGGTCCTCGCGTCGGCGAGCGCGGCGGGGGTGAGGCCGGGGAGGTGGAGGGTCTCGTCGAGGGTGGGGGCGAGGCCGGGCCCCTGCAGGCGGAAGACGAGCGCGGCGAGCGAGCCGAGGAGCGCGATGCCGAGCGCGTTGCCGATCTCGTTGCCGGTCTCCGCGATCGCCCCGGCCGCACCCGCCCGCTCCGCGGGGACCGCGCCGACCGCGGTGTCGGCGACGACGCTGAAGGAGATACCGAAGCCGACCCCGGTGACGACGGTGGAGGCGACGTACCAGCCGACGCCGCCGGCGGCGGTGACGGGCAGGAGCAGGAGGAGGCCGCCGGCGACGGTGAGGTGGCAGGCGACGAGCGCGGTCCGCTTGCCGACGCGGTCGACGACGGCGGGGGTGGCGACGCAGGTCGCGGTGAGGACCGCCGCCCCGGGGAGCGCGAGCAGCGCCGCGTGCAGGACGCCCAGGCCGAGGACGGACTGCAGGTACCCGGCGGAGACGTACGCGGCCGCCGACCACGCCGCCAGCGGCAGCAGCCCGGTGACGACCGCGAGCGAGAAGGTGCGGTCGCGGAACAGGGAGAGGTCGACCAGCGGATGCTCCAGACGCCGCTGGCGCCGTACGAAGGCCGCGAGGACGGTGAGGCCGAGGAGACCGGTCGCGACCGGCGGGGCGGACGGACCGTCCGCGGCCAGGTGCTTGACGCCGTACAGCGCGAGGAGCAGCCCCCCGGCGGAGGTCACGACGCCGACGATGTCGACGGGAGCGGTCCGGGTCGTCCGCGCCTCACGCAGCAGGAGCGGCGCGAGCAGCAGGAACAGCGCGACGACGGGCAGGTTGACGAGGAAGACCGAGCCCCACCAGAAGCGTCCCAGCAGTACGCCGCCGACGACCGGGCCGACGGCGAACCCGGCCGCGAACGCGGCGGCGAAGATCCCGATCGCGCGGGCGCGCCGCCCGGGGTCGGGGAACAGTTCGCCGAGGACGGCGAGCGCCGAGGGCAGCAGCGTCGCGCCGGCCGCACCCATCAGCGCGCGGAACGCGATGAGCAGCTCCGGGCTCGGCGCGAAGGCGGCTCCGGCGGATCCGATGCCGAAGACGGCGGCGCCGGCCATCAGGAGCCTCAGCCGGCCGTAGCGGTCGCCGATGCCGCCGAAGGCGACCAGCAGGGACCCCACGGCGAGACCGTAGACGTCCAGCACCCACAGCGCCTGGCCGGCGGTGGGCGAGAGGGCCGCGGTGATGCTCGGCATCGCGAGGAAGAGGATCGATCCGTCCATCGAGACCAGCAGGACCGGGCCCAGGACCACCACGAGGCCGAGCCGGGCCCGCGGGCCGGAGGGGGTGTGCGCATGTCGGGTCATGGCGCCGACCGTCCGGCACCGCGCCGGCGGCAGCCATCCCCGTGCCGTGGGTACACCCGGCAGGTGCACCCGCGCGCGCGTCCCGCGCCCTAGGCTCGCGTCCATGGACAGCCTGGGAACGTTCCTGAAGAGCCGCCGTGACCGGGTCACCCCGGCCGCGATCGGCCTGCGCACCTACGGCGCCTCCCGCCGGGTCCCCGGCCTCCGGCGCGAGGAGCTGGCCCAACTCGCCGGAGTCAGCGCGGGGTACTACACGCGCCTGGAGCAGGGCCAGGCCGACACGGCGTCCGGGCAGGTGCTCGACGCGCTGGCCCGCGTCCTCGGGCTCGACCGGGTGGAGACCCTCCACCTGCACAACCTCGCCCGGCCGTCCGCGCGGCCCGGCCCCGTCGAACCGCCGCCCGAGGAGCCGCACCCCCGCGTCCTCACCCTGCTGGACTCGCTCGGCGAGAGCGTCCCCGCGGTCGTCCTCGGCCGGCGCGGCGACGTGCTCGCCTGGAACCGCACCGGGCACGCGCTCCACGCCGAGCACGTCCCGTACGACGCGCCGCACGACCCGTCGCGGCGCCCGTCGATCCCCCGGATGTTCTTTCTCGACGCCCACCTGCGCGGCATGTACCGCAACTGGCACGAGCTGGCCCGCGTCCACGTCGCCTACCTGCGGCTGACCGCGGGCCGCTACCCGGCCGACGCCCGACTGGTCCGGCTGATCGGCGAACTCGCCGTGTGGAGCGCGGACTTCGCGACGATGTGGGCCGCCGGCGAGGTCTCGGACTGCACGGTGGGGACCATGCGCCTCAGCCATCCCACCGTCGGGGACCTGGACGTGGACTACCAGGTGTGGCTCCAGCCCGACAGCCCCGACCACCGGGTCGAGATCTACACCGCGGGCGACGCGGCCTCGTCCGACGCGCTGCGGGTCATCGCCCAGCAGAGCGGTCGGACCGCCGGGAGGTAGGACGGGCGGGCGCAGCCTCCTGCGCCGAACGTGCCGAGCGCGCCGAACTCGCCGCATGTGCCGACCGGTTCGACCCGGGCGACCGGTCCGACCGCGCCGACCGGGCCCGGGCGGGCAGCCCCCGCAGCCCCGCCTCGCGCCACGGCAGCAGCACCGCCGTCGCCAGCAGCCCCACCCCCGCCGCGCCGATCGCCGCGCGGAGCCCGACCAGGCCGGCGAGGAGGCCCCAGACGGCGGTCAGGAGGGCCGTCGAGGCCTTGACGGTCACGCCCCACGCGGTCAGCGTGCGGGCGGTCCGGTCCGGCGGGGTGCGGGTGAGCCGGTGTGTGGCGTACACCGGGTTGAAGACGCCGCACGACAGGATGAGCAGGAACTCGACGGCCATGACGAGGAGCAGGCCGCCCGTCCCCGGCCCGGTGAAGGCGAGCCCGACCGGCCAGAGGGTGCGCAGCGCCCCGGCCGCGCACAGGACCCGGCCCTCGCCGTGGCGGCGCACGAGCGGCCGGGCCAGGCGCGAGCCGAGCAGCCCGCCGATCGCGGGGACGGCGAAGGCGAGGCCGTATTGCCAGGGGGCGAAGCCGAGCCGGCCGAGCATGAGGACGGCGAGCAGCGGCTGGGCGGCCATGAGGAGGCCGTTGAAGAGCGCGGTGTTGAGGAGCAGCGGGCGCAGGGCCGGGTCGGCGAGGATGTGCCGCCACCCGTCGAGCACGTCCCGCGTCCACGGCGCCCCGGGGGCGGCCGGCCCCTGCGCGGCCGCGGACCCGCCGGGCCCGCCGCGCCTGGCCGCGGAGCCGGATCCCGGCCCTCGTCCGGGCCGGTCGCCGCCTCTGACCTCCGGCCCCGCCGCCACCCGCCGCCCGCCCCGAGGGCGAGCGCGGACAGCAGGTAGCTGAGCGCGTCCGCGAGGACCGTCGCGACCGGGCCGAGGAGGCCGGCCAGCGCCCCGCCGAGGGGCGGGCCTACGACGCTGGTGGTCCAACTCGTCGCCTCCAGGCGGGCGTTGGCGACGAGGAGGTCCTCGGGCGGGAGGAGGGACTTCAGGTACGCACCGGAGGCCGTGCGGAAGGTGACGTCCGCGGCGGAGGTGGCGACGGAGACCAGCAGGAGCTGGACGAAGGTGAGCGCGCCGAGGGCGTACGCGGCGGGGACCGTGACCAGGGCCGCGCACCGCAGCAGGTCGGCCGCGACGAGGACCTGCCGCTTCGGACGGGACTCGACCCACGGCCCGAGCGGCACGGCGACGAGCGCACCGGCCGCGACCCCCGCCGCGGCGAGCGCGGCGACCTCCGCGGGGCCGGCGTCGAGGACCTCCACGGCGATGAGCGGGAACGCGCCGAAGGCGAGCCAGGTGCCGAGTGCGCTGGTGCCGTAGGCCGTCCGGAGCCGTCCGAACGGGCGTCCGAGATCGTGCCTTCGCCTCATGCCGTCGCCCTCCGCTCCACAACCGTCCGGTGCAGCGGACAGCAGAGCACCGCAGGTGGCCGCAGTTCAAACAACCGAAGGGACGTATCCGCACAACCGGAGGTTGTACGCGTACGGTGTCGGCATGGATCTCAACGCCGTCCGCACCTTCGTCGCCGTCGTCGACGCGGGCCGGTTCCAGCAGGCCGCCGCCGAGCTCGGCGTCACCCAGCAGGCCGTCTCCAAGCGGATCGCCGCGCTGGAGCGGGAGCTCGGCGTGCGGCTGTTCACACGCACCGCGCGCGGCGCGGAGCCGACGATCGACGGGCAGGCGTTCCTGCCGCACGCGCGGGAGCTGGCGCGGGTGGCCGACCGCGCGGCGGAGTCCGTACGGGCCGGGCGGCGGCCGCTGCGGGTGGACGTGCTGGCCTCGCGCAGCGCGCAGTCGGCGCTGATGCGCGGGTTCCACCGCGCGCACCCGGACACCGAGCTGGACGTGGTGATGCTGTTCGACGTCGACAAGGCCGTCGCGGCGCTCCGGTCCGGGGCGATCGACGCGACGTTCCGCGCCGTCGCCGCGCCGGGGCATCCGCTGCCGGATGACGTCGCGTCCGTGCGGGTGCTCGACGAGCGCCTGGAGCTGCTCACCGGCCCCGGCCACGCGCTGGCCGGGGCCCGGTCGGTGACCGTCGCGCAGCTCGTCGGGCACAGGATCTGGATGCCGGGCATCGTGCCGGGGACGGAGTGGGCGGCGTACTACGACGAGCTGGTGGCGGCGTTCGGCCTCACCGTCGAGGCCACCGGCCCGAACTTCGGCTCCGACGCGCTGCTCGACACGATCGCCGACACCCCCGCCCTCGCCACGTTCATGGGCGCGGACTCCCGGCTCGTCTGGCCGGCCGGGCACGGGCTGCGCCGGATCCCGGTCACGGACCCGACGCCGGTCTACCCGCACTCCCTGCTCTGGCACCGCGACAACCCCCACCCGGCCCTGCCCGCGCTCCGCGCCCACCTCACACCGGCGCCGACCGACGCGCCCGGCACATGGAGGCCCACCTGGCCACACCGCACGGCGTACGCGACACACACGGCACATACGACACACCGACCGCCGACTGACCCGATCGGGCCCCCCTTCACGCCCGACCCCGCACCCCACCGCCCCTCCCGCACGGCCTGCCCTCCAGCGCACGACGGTCCCGCGCACGGCCGACCGTCGGACGCGATCGATTCCCCCGCGCAGCCCCGACCTCCGCGCCCCCCACCCCTCACGCGCGCCCCCCCACCCCGCCGGCCCTCACCCGCAGTCCGTCCCGGGCCGCGGGGACTCGGGGCCGATGATCCGGCGCGGCGGGGGCAGACGGGGCGGTATGACCGTCTACGGAATTCACGCGTCTCATGAACAGGTGCCGCCCGCGGAGCTGTTGGCCGCGGTCGTGCGCGCGGAGCAGGCCGGGTTCACCGCGGCGATGTGCTCGGACCACTTCTCGCCGTGGAGTGTGCGGCAGGGGGAGTCGGGGTTCGCCTGGTCGTGGCTGGGCGCGGCGCTGCAGGCCACGGAGCAGGTGCCGTTCGGGGTGGTGAACGCGCCCGGCCAGCGCTACCACCCGGCGATCATCGCGCAGGCGATCGGCAGCCTGGGGGCGATGTTCCCCGGCCGCTTCTGGGCCGCGCTCGGCAGCGGTGAGGCCTCCAACGAGCACATCACCGGCGGGGGTTGGCCCCGCAAGGACGTCCGCAACGCACGGCTGCGCGAGTGCGTGGACATCATCCGCGCCCTGCTGCGCGGCGAGGAGGTCAGCCACGACGGCCTCGTGACCGTCGACCGGGCCCGGCTGTGGACCCGTCCCGACACCCCGCCACCGCTCATCGGCGCGGCGTGCAGCGAGAAGACGGCCGCGTGGTGCGCGGAGTGGGCCGACGGGCTGATCACCGTCAACGCGCCGGTCGAGCAGCTGCGGAAGATCACCGACGCCTACCGCTCGGCGGGCGGCGAGGGCCCCCTGCACCTCCAGGTGCACCTGAGCTGGGCCCCCGACGAGGACGAGGCGCTCGCCCTCGCCCACGACCAGTGGCGCACCAACGTCCATGGCCCGCCCGCGAGTTGGGACCTCGACATGGCGGAGACGTTCGACAACGTCAGCGAGCACGTCTCGCCCGAGCACGTGAGGCGGTCCGTCAACGTCTCCTCCGACCTCGGCCAGCACACCGCGTGGCTCCAGGAGTACGCCGAGATGGGCTTCGACTCGGTGATGCTGCACCACGTCGGGCAGCAGCAGAGCGCGTGGATCGACGCGTTCGGGTCGAAGGTGCTGCCGCAGCTGGACGTCACCCGTCCCGCGCCGGCGTCCGCACGGCCCTGACCGTGGCCCGCCCCGGCCCACCGGCCGGGGCGCACCCGCGCAGGGCGCACCCGCCGGGCACGCACCCGCGCACACGACACCGCCGCCGCGCCCGTGGGAGGGGG
>NZ_JBHWZH010000024.1:0-57409 GCF_042728285.1 Streptomyces sp. NPDC060194
CGTGCGGGGTGCGCCGGACGGAGCGGCTCAGCGGACCTCGGTCACCGTGCCCGCGCCCACGGTCCGCCCGCCCTCGCGGATGGCGAAGCCGAGCCCGCTCTCCAGCGGCACCTCGCGGCCGAGCTCGACCGCGAGGTCGACGGTGTCGCCGGGCCGGGCGACGGCGACCACGCCCAGGTCGATGTCGCCGACCACGTCCGCCGTCCGCAGGTAGAACTGCGGCCGGTAGCCGCTGACGACCGGCGTCGTGCGCCCGCCCTCGCGGGCGGAGAGCACGTACACCCGCGCGGTGAAGCGGCGGCTCGGCGTGACGCTGCCGGGCGCGGCGACGACGTGCCCGCGGCGCACCGCGTCCCTGGACAGGCCGCGGAGCAGCAGCGCGACGTTGTCGCCGGCCTGCGCGGAGTCCATCGGCCTGCCGAAGGTCTCCAGGCCGGTGACGGTCGTCGCGAGCGGGCCGCCGTCCGCGCCGAGCAGCTCGACGCGGTCGCCGACCCGGACCGTCCCGCGCTCGACGGCACCGGTGACGACGGTGCCGCGCCCGGTGATCGTCAGCACGTTCTCCACCGGCAGCAGGAACGGCGCGTCGACGTAGCGCTCCGGCATCGGCACGTAGGTGTCGACGGCGTCGAGCAGCGCGCCGACCGCCTCCGTCCAGCGCGGGTCGCCCTCCAGCGCCCTGAGTCCCGAGACCCGGACCACGGGGACGGTGTCGCCGCCGTACCCGTGCGCGGTGAGCAGCTCGCGGACCTCCAGCTCGACCAGGTCGGTCAGCTCGGGGTCGCCCGCGTCCGCCTTGTTGAGCGCGACGACGATGTGGTCCACGCCCACCTGCCGGGCGAGGAGCACGTGCTCGGCGGTCTGCGGCATGATCCCGTCGGTCGCGGAGACGACGAGGATCGCGCCGTCGAGCTGCGCGGCGCCGGTGACCATGTTCTTGACGTAGTCCGCGTGGCCGGGCATGTCGACGTGCGCGTAGTGGCGGGTGTCGGTCTCGTACTCGACGTGGCTGATGTTGATGGTGATCCCGCGGGCGGCCTCCTCCGGGGCCCGGTCGATGCGGTCGAACGGGACGAAGGTGCCGGAGCCGCGGTCGGCGAGGACCTTGGTGATGGCGGCGGTGAGGGTGGTCTTGCCGTGGTCGACGTGGCCCATGGTGCCGATGTTGAGGTGCGGCTTGGTCCGCACGTATGCCGTCTTGGGCATGGCTGGAGCTGTTCCCTTCAGGAACGCGAAGCGTGGACACCGGACCCCTGGGCCTGACCGACCCTCCCCCTGCGGGGTCCGCCGGTCTGTCCGGGGAGAGTCAGCTTCGGGCGCCGCCGAAGGGCGCGACCGCGGAAGCAGCGACGACGGCTGCTGCGGCTGCGGCCGCGGAGAGGACGGCAGCCTTCGGCGCGGCCGCGACGGCGGCCGGCGCTGCGAGGAAGGCGTACCGGGACATGCCCACGATCCTGGCCGACGCCGGCGGGCGCGTCGACTCATTTACGTGCGGCCGGAGTTCACCCGCCGCCCGGTCGGGCGCGGTGTCCGGCGTGATGTGCTGGAGTGTGCTCTTCGGCACTGTGCGGCATATGAGGCACGGATTACGGCGATCCGACAGGTTCTTCGGTTAGTCTCCCCGGATGCTCGCCTCCGCTTCCCGTCCCCACGGGCTCGCTCTGCGCTGCGGCAAGCTTCTGCTGTCGCCGTGGTCGCGGCTGTCCCTGCTGCTGGTGCTCCTCGCGTCGGCGGCCGCCTTCGTCGTGATGTTCCAGCCGCAGCGGCTGCTGTCCGACGGCTGGCCCGCCCAGATCAACGGCGCCGGCGCCGTGCTGCTGTTCACGGCGGCCTACGGTCTGTGCACCGCCGCGTTCGTGCCGCGCCCGCTGCTGAACCTCGCGGCGGGCGCGCTGTTCGGCTCTCACTTCGGCCTGGCCGCCGCGGTCGGCGGGACGGTCGTCGGGGCGGGCATCTCGTTCTGCCTGGGCCGGATGCTGGGGCAGGACGCCCTGCGGCCGCTGCTGCGCGGCAAGTGGCTGAAGGCGGCCGACGGCCAGCTGAGCGGGCACGGCTTCCGGACGACGCTCGCGGCGCGGCTCTTCCCCGGTGTCCCGTTCGCCGCGGTGAACTACTGCGCCGCGATCTCGCGGATGCGCATCGCCCCGTTCCTGCTCGCGACCGGTCTCGGCTGCATCCCGAACACCGCCGCGTACGTCGTCGCCGGCAGCCAGGCGTCCACCCCCACCTCCCCCGCCTTCCTCTTCGCCATGGGCTTCATCGCCCTCTCCGGCCTCGGCGGCCTGATCGTCGCCTGGCGCAAACGCCACCAGATACGCGGCGACTGACCGGGCGCGGCCCAGGGGGTGGCCGGCGGATCTCGCTCCGAGTCGCCGGGCCCGGCACGCCGATCTGCGGCGTTGTCGTCGGTCGCCGACTTACCCGAGCTCTCGGCTTCGCTCGCGCGGGGGAGACCCCACGGCGTCGCCCCCCTCCCCCGTCGTGCACCTCGACGCACCATGGCCCCGCTCGACGCGACACAGACCTCAAGGCCCACCCAGTGCCGGGCGAGATCCGGCGGCCACCCCTGGACGTCGACCCGTGGCCACCTGCTCGTAACCCGTTCGGACTACGGTCCGCGGCGTCCAGACGATTCGCGATCTTCCTCCCCGGGACGGCCTCACCTTCATGAGCTGGTTCGAATCCCTCATCCTCGGCCTCGTACAGGGGCTGACGGAGTTCCTTCCGATCTCCTCCAGTGCCCACCTGCGGCTGACGGCCGCGTTCGCCGGCTGGGAGGATCCGGGGGCCGCGTTCACCGCGATCACCCAGATCGGCACCGAGACCGCCGTCCTGATCTACTTCCGCAAGGACATCTCCCGGATCATCTCGGCCTGGTTCCGCTCGCTGCGCGACCGCTCCATGCGCTCCGACCACGACGCGCAGCTCGGCTGGCTGGTCATCGTCGGCTCGCTCCCGATCGGGATCCTCGGGGTGACCCTCAAGGACCACATCGAGGGGCCCTTCCGCGACCTGCGGCTGATCGCGACGACCCTGGTCGTCATGGGCGTCGTCCTCGGCATCGCCGACCGCCTCGCCGCGCGGAGGGCCGCCGCCGAGACCTCCGGCGGCCGCCACCGCTCGGTCGCACCGGGCAAGACCCTCAAGGACCTCGGCGTCCGCGACGGCCTCATCTACGGCCTGTGCCAGGCGATGGCCCTGGTCCCCGGCGTGTCCCGGTCCGGCGCCACGATCAGCGGCGGTCTCTTCATGGGCTACACCCGCGAGGCCGCGGCCCGCTACTCCTTCCTGCTGGCCATCCCGGCCGTCCTCGCCTCCGGCCTGTTCGAGCTGACGGAGGTCGGCGAGGGTCACGTCTCCTGGGGCCCGACGATCTTCGCGACCGTCATCGCCTTCGGTGTCGGCTACGCGGTGATCGCCTGGTTCATGAAGTTCATCTCCACCCGCTCCTTCATGCCCTTCGTGATCTACCGCATCCTCCTCGGCCTGCTCCTCTTCGCCCTGGTGGCGGCCGGTGTGCTGAGCCCCCACGCGGGCGAGTCGGCGGGCTGAGGCCCGCGGGACGCCGTGTCACAGCTGTGTCACCGCGTCCCGGTCTCCCCCTCGCGCCCCACGCCGCGGGGTCTACGGTCGCGCCACCGCACGACCGAGGGGGGACCTCATGAGCAACCCGTACGACCCGTCGCAGCCGTACCAGCCGCAGCCTCCGTACCAACCGCAACCGCCGTACGGACCGCAGCCGCCCGCGCCGCGCCGCTGGGCCCGGAAGCGGTTCGTGCTCCCGGCCATCGGGTTCGCGTTCCTGGTCGGCATCGCGGCGGGCGGCGGCGCCGAGACCCCCGCCCAGGCCGACTCCGCGCCGAAGCCCGGGCCGACCGTCACCACGACGGCGACCGCGACCGCCACGGTGACCGCGAAGCCCGCCGCACCGAAGCCCGCGCCGACCGTGACGGTGCGGGCCACGACGAAGGTCACGGTCACCGCGCGTCCGCCGGCGGACGCCGCACCGGCGGACGACGGCGGCAGCGGCGGCACAACCGGCGGGGGCGGCGGCAGCGACGTGTACTACCAGAACTGCACCGCCGCCCGCGCGGCCGGAGCCGCACCGGTCCGCCAGGGGCAGCCGGGCTACGGCCCGCACCTCGACCGGGACGGGGACGGCGTGGGCTGCGACAGCTGAACCGCCCTGAACGGCGCCGGGCCGCCCCGCGGCGACCGCGTCATGGAACGAGCACGACCGTGTGCCGGTCCTGTCGCGGACGCAGCCGGCGGCGCCCCGCGGCGCGTCCTGCCGTACGAGAGATCGCTCACGGGCGCGGCCCGTGACGAAGCGGTGCGGGGGATCGTTGGCCCGGTGGACACCGGTTCCCCAGTCAGACGCACGGAGGTGCGCAGGTGAGTGCACATCAGGTTCTCGAACGGTTTCCGGCCGGGGGGCCGCGGGGCTCGTGGCCGGCGGAGGAGTTCGCCGCGGCCCGGCTGACCGAGGGGGTGCGGGCCGAGGTGGTGATGGACCTGCACGCGGACGCGTTCCTCGTGATCGTGCGCGGGCAGGAGACCCCGCCGGGCCCCGCGTGACACGCCGCCGGCCGGGCGCCGCGGATTCGGTGCACGGCTCTTGGCGTCCCGCACCGGGGACCGGAGACTGACCCGATGACGCAGCGTGTGGATCTCGCGACCGTGATGGACCGGCTGGCCATCGACGCCCTCGTCACCGGCTACGCCGTGGCGCTCGACGACGGCGACTGGGAGGCTCTCGCCGGCCTGTTCACCGCGACGGGCCGGGCGGACCACCGGACGGCGGGCGGCATAGAGGGCGGGGTCGAGGAGATGGTGGCCTGGCTGGCCGGCACCATGGCGCGCTACTCCGTCCGCCAGCACCTGTACGTCAACCGCCAGGTGACGGTGGAGCAGGTCGACGGCGGCCCGGGCGACACCGCGCGGGTCCGCGCCGACTACCTGCGCCCGCTGCGGCCGAGCCCGGACGCGGGACCGGTGTCGCTGTCCGGCGGCCGCTGCCTGTTCATCGTGGCCCGCACCCCGGCCGGCTGGCGGATCGACCGGCTCACCGTCCAGGAGAAGTGGCGCCAGGCGCACGCGGGACCGTACCGGAACGGGCCGGGCCTCTGAACGACCTGCCCGAGGGCGCCGACACCCGCTCGGCCGCCGCTCCACGGATGCGAGGAGGCCTGCCGGCCGTTCCGGACGGCGGCTGGTCGCGCGCCGCCTGCGCCGTGCTCGCGGGCGCGCTTCCCGCGCTCGCCTTCCCCGCCCCCGCGTGGTGGTGGTGGGCGTACGGGGCGCTGGTGCCGTGGATGCTGCTCGTCCGCCGTGCCCCCACCGTCCGCCGCGCGGCGCTCGACGGCTGGCTGGGCGGTGCGGGCTTCCTGCTCGCCGCCCACCACTGGCTCATGCCGAGCCTGCACGTCTTCATCGTGCTCCTCGTGGCGGTCCTCGGACTCCTGTGGGCGCCCTGGGGCGTGCTGGTGCGCCACCTGCTGCGGGGTTCCCCCGGCGTCCGGCGCGGGGTCGCGGCGGTGTTCCTGGTGCCGTCCGGCTGGCTCCTGGTCGAGCTGGTGCGGTCGTGGCAGGGGCTCGGCGGGCCGTGGGCGCTGCTCGGCTCCAGCCAGTGGCAGGTGGAACCCGCCCTGCGGGTCGCCTCGGTGGGCGGGGTGTGGTTGGTCGGTCTGCTCGTGGTCGCGGTGAACACCGCGCTGACGCTGCTGGTCGCCGGGGCGGGCCGGCGCGGGGCCGTCGTTGCGCTCGCCGGGCTCGTGGCCTGCGGGCTCGTCGCGGGCGCGGCCTCGTGGTGGGCGCCGCGCCCGGCGGTGGCCGGCGAGGTGCGGGTCGCCGTCGTCCAACCGGGCGTCCACGGCGGGCCCGGCGGCGCGGCGCGGCGGTTCGCCGCCGGCGAGCGGCTCACCCGGGAGGTCGCGGACCGCGGCGTCGACCTGGTGGTGTGGGGCGAGAGCAGCGTCGGTTCCGACCTCGCCGCGCGGCCCGCCCTGGCCGCGCGGCTGGCGGCGCTCGCCCGGGAGACCGGCGCGGACGTGCTGGTGAACGTCGACGCCCGGCGCACGGACCGCCCGGGGATCTTCAAGAGCTCGGTGCTGGTCGGCCCCGGCGGCCCGACCGGGCAGCGCTACGACAAGATGCGGCTGGTCCCGTTCGGCGAGTACGTGCCCGCCCGTTCGCTGCTCGGCTGGGCGACGTCGGTGGGCAGGGCGGCCGGCGAGGACCGGCGGCGGGGTGAGCGGCAGGTGGTGATGGCGACGGCGCGGGCGGACGGCCGCGAGCTGCGCTTCGGCCCGCTGGTCTGTTTCGAGTCGGCGTTCCCGGACATGAGCCGCCGTCTGACGCGCTCGGGGGCGCAGCTGCTGGTCGCGCAGTCGGCGACGTCGTCGTTCCAGGACAGCTGGGCCCCGGCGCAGCACGCCTCCCTCGCCGCGCTGCGGGCCGCGGAGAACGGCCGGCCGGTGGTGCACGCCACCCTGACCGGCGTGAGCGCCGTCCACGGCCCGCGCGGCGAGCCCGTCGGCGACCGGCTCGGCACGGCCGAGCGGACCGCAGCCGTCTACGCGGTACCGCTGGCGACGGGCCGCACCGCGTACGTGCGCTACGGCGACTGGGCGGTGCACGGCGCCCTGGCCGCGCTCGCGGCGCTGTGCGCTTACGAGGGCGTGCGCCTGCTCAGGCGCCCGCCTCGCGGACGATCCGCTCGCACAGCTCGTGCGTCTCGAGGGCGTCCCGCGCGCTGAGCGGCCGCCCGGTGCGGACCGCGTCGAGGAAGTCGGCGACCACCTGCTCGATGCCGCGCTGCCGGGCCACCGGGACCCAGTCCCCGCGCCGCCGGACGCTGGGCTGGCCCTTGTGGTCGATGATCTCGGCCAGGTTGAGGACCTGCCGCCGGGAGTCCTGGCCGGAGACGTCGAGGCTCTCCTCGGTGGACCCGCTGAGCCGGTTCATGGTGCCGACGGCCGTGAAGCCGTCGCCGGAGAGCTGGAGCACGACGTGGTGCAGGAGCCCGTCGACGACCCGGGTGCGCACGTCGACGTGGTCGATCGTGCCGGGGGCGAGGAAGCGCAGGGTGTCCACGACGTGGATGAAGTCGTCGAAGACGAAGGTGCGCGGCTCCTCGGGGAGGCCGACGCGGTTCTTCTGCATGAGGATCAGCTCGCGCGGATGCTCCAGGCACTGCGCGTAGCCGGGCGCGAAGCGGCGGTTGAAGCCGACGGCGAGCGGCACGCCGTGCTCCTCCGCGAGCCGGACCAGGTCCTCGGAGGTCTTGAAGTCGTAGGCGAGCGGCTTGTCGACGTACGTGGGCACGCCCGCCGCGATCAGCCGGGAGACGATCTCGGGATGGGCGACGGTCGCCGCGTGCACGAACGCGGCGTCCAGCCCCTGGTCGAGGAGCGCGTCGAGCCCGGTGTGGCGGTGGTCGGGCGCGATCCGGTAGGTGTCGGCGACGCGGGCGAGCGTGCCGGGGTCGCGGGTCTGGAGGTGGAGGTCGAGCCCTGGTGCGACGGTCAGGACGGGCAGGTACGCCTTCTGCGCGATGTCGCCGAGACCGATGACGCCGACCTTCACCTGGGACTCCTCGATGCCGTGTGCCGTGATGCCGTGTTTTCGCAGCATACGCGGCCCCCGCGGCTGCGATTTCGGAGCCGGCGGATTCGCGTCGACGGGGCCCGCGGGGGAGGATGCCGCGCATGACGATCTTCGAACGGCCCGACCCTTCGCTCCCCGTGGACGAGCGCACCATGCTCGACAGCTGGCTGGACCACCACCGGGCGACCCTGGCGGCCAAGTGCTCCGGTCTCGACGACGAGCAGTTGCGCCGGGCCGCGGTCGCCCCCTCGGGCCTCACCCTGCTCGGGCTGCTGCGGCACCTGGCCGAGGTGGAGCGCTGGTGGTACGCCATCGTCCTCGCGGGCGAGCCGGACGTGTCGGTGTGGCTTACCGACGACGACCAGGACCGCGACTTCCACGTCACCGAGCACGACACCGGGGCGGAGGCGTTCGCCGTCTGGGAGACGGAGGTGGCGCGATCCCGCGAGATCGCCGCCCGGTACTCGCTGGACGACGTGTCGGTGGGGACCCGTCAGACCGGTGAGCACGTCACCTTCCGGTGGATCCACACCCACATGCTGGAGGAGTACGCCCGGCACAACGGGCACGCGGACCTGCTGCGGGAGGCCGTCGACGGCGCGCGGGGCTGACCGGCTCCGCACCTGCGCGCCGGGCGCGCGTCCGGACGGGCGCCGGGACTCACCCGTCCGGGTCATCATCGGCGGTCCGGGCCCGAAAGGGCGGCGCGAGCAGCAGAGTTGGCCGGATGTACCGCACCAGAACCACCGCGACCCTTCTCATGGGTCTGGCCGTCACCGCCGTCTCCGGCTGTGTCGGCGTGAACGGGCCGACCGACGCCGCACCGCGGGTGAGGCCGTCGGAGGCGGCCGGCGCTCCGCGGCCCGCGAACGCCGACGTACCGCCGCGGATCGTCCAGGCGCCGGCGCTGGAGGCCCTGGAGATGATGCCGCCGACCCCGCCGCCGTCGGACCGTCCCGCCCGGCAGCCCGTCCCGGCGGCCGCCGCCGAAAGGGACCGCCCCGCCGCCGCGCCGACACCGGCCCCGGACCGTCCCGCCCCGTCCGCCGGAGCCGAGCGGCCCGCGGCCCGGACCGCTCCCCCGCCGCCCGCGCCGCCCCGGGTGCCGGGTGCGGAGGAGCTGCGGGACCTGGGCGACGTGTGCGCGCTGGGCCGCCGCTACGGCGGCTGGCAGCCGGGCAGCCCGGAGTCCCGCATCTGCGCCGACACCTACGGGGGCTGAGCCGCCCCCGACTTACCGCTCGGTCAGCCTCAGCTCCATGCGGCTGATCGCGCCCCTGACCCCGTCGCCGTAGGCGTCGTCGCCGAGGGTGTCGATCACCGCGCGGGCGGCGCGCAGGTGCTCGCGGGCGTGGTCGGGGCGGTCCAGGCGGTCGTAGTCGGCGGCCAGGTTGAGGTGCAGGGACGGATAGAGGCCGCGGACCGCGATCGAGCCGTCGGGGCGTGCGACCCGCGCGTCGGTCAGCAGGTCGGCGGCGGTGAGCGCCCGCAGGTCCCACTCCAGCTCCGCCAGCGGGTCGTCCTGGGTGTCGGCCATGTAGTGGGCGAGGGTGCACCGGTGGAGGGGGTCGCCGTCCTCGCCCAGCTCCGCCCAGAGGGCGGCGAAGCGGGTGCGCGCCTCCTCGCGGTCCCCGGCGTGGAGCAGGATGGCCGTCTGCCCGATCCGGGTCATGACCGCGTCCGGGGGCGCCTCGTCCTGCCGTGCGTGACCCATCGCAGCCTCCCGCCGCCCGTGCGCCCGCGGTCGGGCCCACCGTCGAAACGTCCTGTCCCCTCCGACGCTATCCGGCCCCACCCTCCCCAGGCTCGCCACGCCCGCCGTAGCGCTCTGCCAGTCGGGTGGCGACGTCCGCCACCGCCGACCGCAGGGCGGCGGGCGCGAGCACCTCGGCGTCCAGGCCGAGCCGCAGCAGGTCGCCCACGGCGACGGCCGGCGTCTCGACGTCGAGGTCGGTCTCCACCCGGCCCTCGGCGTCCGGTTCCCCGGCGGCCTCGACCGCCCGCGCCCCGGCCGCACCGAACATCATCGGGAGCAGCCGCATCCCGCGGGCGGACAGCCGGACCCGGGCCGTCTGCTGCACCACCGCGGCCTCCAGGCGCCGGGTGGACTCCTGCCAGTGGGCGGCGAGATCGAAGCCGGGCGGCCGTTCGAAGGTCTCCGCCGCCACCTCGGCGGTGAGCATCCGGGACACCCGGTAGGAGCGGATGTCCGGGCCGGCGCGAGCGACCAGGTACCAGTTGCCGCCCTTGAGCACGAGGCCGAGCGGGTGCATCTCGCCCTCGCGGGACTCGCCGCCCCAGCGGCGGTAGCGGGCGCGGACGACCCGCTGCCGCCACACCGCGTCGGCGATCGCGGCCAGGCAGGGGACGGGGTCGGCGTCGCGGAACCAGGCGGGGGCGTCGAGGTGGAAGCGCTCCTGGATCCGGCGCGACCGCTCCCCCGCCCCCGCGGGGAGCGCCGCGGCCAGCTTGAGCTGCGCGGTGGCGAGCTCGGCGCCGAGCCCCAGCGCGGCGGCCGCGCCCGGCGTCCCGGCCAGGGACAGCGAGTCGGCCTCGTCGTCGGTGAGCCCGGTCAGCCGGGTCCGGTACCCGTCGGTCAGCCGGTACCCACCGGCCGGACCGCGGTCGGCGTAGACCGGGACCCCCGACGCGGAGAGCGCCTCGACGTCCCGGTAGACGGTCCGCACGGACACCTCCAGCTCGGCGGCGAGCTCCGGCGCGGTCATGCGGCCCCGCTGCTGGAGCAGCAGCAGGAGGGAGAGCAGTCGGTCGGCGCGCATGCCCCCATCCTGGCCCGCCTACCTGACAGAAGGTGTCAGGTACGCGGGCCAGGCTGCTTCCACCGGCCGGAATCCCCGGCGGTGGGATCGGGAGAGGAGTCCACGCGATGACCGCGATCCAGGGCACCGGCAGCTTCACCTTCGAGCGCTGGGAGGAGACCGAGGGGGGCACGGCGTCCGGCGGCGCCAAGCTCGCCCACGCGTCCGTGACGAACACGTTCACCGGCGTCGTCGAGGCCGCCGGCACCTCGTGCACGTACGTGATCGCCTATGACACCGAGAAGACCGGCTCCTTCGTCGGGTACCAACTCCTGGACGGCACCGTGGACGGGCGCAGGGGCTCGTTCTTCCTGGAGGAGCGGGGCGCCTTCGGCGAGGACGGCACCGTGCGCTGCACGTTCACGGTGGTCGGGGGCTCGGGGACCGGCGAACTCGGCGGGCTGGCCGGCAGCGGCGGCTACACGGCGCGCCACGGCGAGGCGTCGGTGGCGTACACCGCCGAGTTCACGCTGTCCTGAGCCGCCCGCCGGCTCAGCCCAGGTTCGGGATGCGCCAGTCGATCGGGCGGTGGCCCTGCGCGGCGACGGCGGTGTCGATCTGGGTGAAGGGCTGGGAGCCGAAGAACTTCTTCGCGGAGAGCGGGGAGGGGTGGGCGCCCTTGACCACGGCGTGCCGTTCGGTGTCGATGAGGGGGAGCTTCTTCTGGGCGTAGTTGCCCCACAGGACGAAGACGGCCGGGTCGGGACGGGCGGCGACGGCCTTGATCACCGCGTCGGTGAACTTCTCCCAGCCTTTGCCCTTGTGCGAGTTGGCCTCACCGGAGCGGACCGTGAGCACCGCGTTGAGCAGCAGGACGCCCTGCTCGGCCCACGGCATCAGGTAGCCGTTGTCCGGGACGGGGTGGCCGAGCTCGTTCTGCATCTCCTTGTAGATGTTGCGCAGGGAGGGCGGGGTCCGCACGCCGGGCCGCACCGAGAAGCACAGGCCGTGCCCCTGGCCCTCGCCGTGGTAGGGGTCCTGACCGAGGATCAGTACCTTGACCTGGTCGAAGGGAGTGGCGTCGAGTGCGGCGAAGACCTCGTCGCGCGGGGGGAACACGGGACCCTTGGCCCGCTCCTCCTCCACGAACTCGGTGAGCTCCTTGAAGTACGGCTTCTCCAGCTCGTCTCCGAGCACCTCGCGCCAGGACTCGGGCAGCATCGCGATATCGGGCACGTCGACAACCTCCGGCAGTGGTTCTGTGCAACTGCCCCCGAACCTACCGGGCACCACTGACAACGGCCCCGGGCGGTCCTCCCGCCCGGGGCCGTACGCGCGTCGCCGGCCGGGTCAGCCGACGCCGGCGTTGAGGAAGATGCCGCCGTCGACGACGAGCGTCTGGCCGGTGACCCAGTCCGACTGGTCGGAGGTCAGGAACGCCGCCGCGCCGCCGATGTCGGAGGGCACACCGAGCCGGCCCAGCGGGTAGGCGGCCGCCGCCTCCTCCTCGCGGCCCTCGTAGAGCGCGGCCGCGAACTTCGTCTTCACCACGGCGGGGGCGATGGAGTTGACGCGCACCTTCGGCGCGAACTCGTGCGCGAGCTGCACGGAGAGGTTGACCATCGCCGCCTTGCTCATCCCGTACGCGCCGATGAACGGCGAGGCGGAGACCCCGGCGACGGAGGCGATGTTGACGATGGCCCCGCCGTTGTCCCGCTGCCAGGCGCGCCAGGTCTGCTGGGCGAAGCCGAGCGCGGAGACCACGTTGGTCTCGAAGACCTTGCGCGCCACGTCGAGGTCGAGGTCGGCCATCGGGCCGAACACCGGATTGGTCCCGGCGTTGTTGACGAGGAAGTCGACCCGGCCGAAGGCCTCCATGGTGCGCTCGACGGCGGCGGCCTGGTGGGCCTCGTCGTGCGCCTTGCCGGCCACCCCGATGACCCGGTCGGCGCCGAGCGCCTCGACGGCCTCCTTCAGGGCGTCCTCGTTGCGCCCGGTGATGCAGACCCGGTCACCGCGCGCCAGGAGCGCCTCCGCGATGCCGTAGCCGATGCCGCGGCTCGCGCCCGTGATCAGCGCGACCTTGCCACTGTCCTGCTCAGGCATGTCCCCTGCCCTTCTCTGCTCTTGCCGGTCGGTCGGATGCGCGGACCGGCGGTCAGTCGAGCGGCCCGCCGGCGACGTACAGGACCTGGCCGGAGACGAAGCCGGCCGCCTCGTCGGTGAAGAAGGCGATCGCGTTGGCGATGTCGTCGGGGGTGCCGACCCGCTGGACGGGGATCTGGGTGGCGGCGGCGGCCTTGAAGTCCTCGAAGCCCATGCCGACCCGCGCGGCGGTGGCGGCGGTCATCTCGGTGGCGATGAAGCCGGGGGCGACGGCGTTGGCGGTGATGCCGAACTTGCCGAGCTCCTTGGCCAGCGTCTTGGTGAAGCCCTGCAGACCGGCCTTGACGGCCGAGTAGTTGGCCTGGCCGCGGTTGCCGAGCGCCGAGGACGAGGAGAGGTTGACGATCCGGCCGAATCCGGCGTCGACCATGTGCTTCTGGACCGCCTTGGCCATCAGGAACGCGCCCTTGAGGTGCACGTTCATGACCGTGTCCCAGTCGGACTCGCTCATCTTGAACAGCAGGTTGTCGCGCAGGACGCCCGCGTTGTTGACGAGGATCGTCGGCGCGCCCAGCTCGGCGACCACGCGCGCGACGCCCTCCTCGACCTGCGCGGCGTCGGCGACGTCGCAGCCGACGGCGAGCGCCCGGCCGCCGGCCGCGGTGATCTTCTCGACGGTGTCCTTGCAGGCCGCCTCGTCCAGGTCGAGCACGGCGACGGCGTGGCCCTCGGCGGCCAGGCGTACGGCGGTGGCGGCGCCGATGCCGCGGGCCGCTCCGGTGACGACGGCGACGCGGGCTTGCGTGGTGGACATGCGTGATCTCCTCGACTCGACCGTGAGTGGGGTTCCGCGGCCGCCGACCGGATGGGTGAGCGACCGCTTAGTACCCTGCGGACGTGACGCTAGAAGCCCTGGCACCCGGTGTCAACGTGCCCGCCGGGTGCCCCTGATCACTCACCCGGCGGGCGTCACGGCAGGGTGGTCGTCTACTGCACGAGCAGCGCCAGGAGGCGCTCCGTCTCACCGGCCGGATCGGTGGTGAGGCCGGTGTGCACGGGTCCGGGCTGCACCACCGTGGAACGCGGGGCGACCAGCCAGCGGAACCGCCGTCCGGCGTCGTCCCGCTCGGCCTGCCCGGCGTGCTCGCCGCCCCGGCAGATGCCCTCGACGGCCCGCAGCGCGGCCCTCACCCCGGCGACGTCGGCCGCCGGGTCGAGGGCGCGCAGCTTGCCCTCGTCGAGGTGGACGCGGGCGCCGACGTAGGCCTGGGCACGGCAGTACACCAGCACCCCGGCGTTGAAGCACTCGCCGCGCTCGACCCGCGGGACGACCCGAAGGAGCGCGTACTCGAAGACGTGCCGCCCGCTCATGCGCCCGCCCCCTCGCCGGCGTCGCCCGCCGGTTCGGCGTCGTCGTCGCGCTTCGCGTGCGGCCACGGAGCGAGGTGGTCGGTGAGCCAGCCGGGCGCCTGCGACGGGCGCGGTTCACGCCGCTCGCCCAGGACGATCCGCTCGTGGATGTCGGCCGCGCGGCTGAGCAGCGGGGCGGCGTAGGCCCGGCGCAGCGCGTCGGGGTCGGCGAAGCCGGGCTCGCCCGCCAGCCAGACGTCGGGGACGTCGGCGGTGACCTCGGCGAGCAGCTCCTCGGTGACCAGCGGCGCCAGGTCGGCCGCGGCCGCCGCGATGTCGGGGGCGAACTCGGCGAGCACGTGCTCGGACGCGTCGTACGACCGGGCCGCGGAGGCCTCGACGCCCGGCCAGTTGTGGTGCCAGATCATGGTCGCGCCGTGGTCGATGAGCCAGGCGTCCCCGTGCCAGACCAGCATGTTGGGGTTGCGCCAGGAGCGGTCCACGTTGTTGACCAGCGCGTCGAACCAGACGACCCGGCCGGCCTCGGCCGAGTCGACGGCATAGGCGAGCGGGTCGAAGCCGATCGAACCGGGCAGGTAGTCCATGCCGAGGTTCAGCCCGCCGCTCGCCTTCAGCAGCTCCTGCACCTCCTGGTCCGGCTCGCCGAGCCCGATCACCGGATCGAGCTCCATCGCCACCAGCTCCGGCACCCGCAGCCCGAGCCGCCGCGCGAGCTGCCCGCACACCACCTCGGCCACCAGCGTCTTGCGCCCCTGCCCCGCGCCGGTGAACTTCATGACATACGTGCCGAGATCGTCGGCCTCGACGATCCCGGGCAGCGATCCCCCCTCCCTGAGGGGGGTGACATACCGGGTCGCGGTGACTTCAGGAAGCATTCCGCCAGGTTATACGGGCGGTACTGCCTGCGAATCGACGGTGAGTCGCAGCGCCCCGACCGGCCCTGCGGAGGCGCCCCGGGCGGGGTCGGTGGCGGGCCGGAGGCCGTCCACGGGAGATCGGGCGGGGGAACGGCACCGCCCGACCGGCGGATCGTGCACACCATCGGCGTGCGGGGCCGGGTGCGCACCGGCTCGCGCTGCCTACGGTCGGGGCGTCAGCACCGTGCGGCCCCGTCGTCCCGTCCACCTCGGGCGCCGACCGACGGTATGGGGAGAGTTCAGCAGGAAGCGAGTCACCACGTATGGATCGTCCGAGGACAGACGCCCTGCCGTCGCCCGCCCGGGCCTCCGACCACGGGCCGGGCACCGGCTCGGGGCCGGCCGTCGGGGAGTTGTGCGACCGGTACGCCCGGGTTTCCACGGCCGCGGTCAACGACGTGCTCCGGGCCCGGGGACTCACGTGCCAGGTGCTCCCCCACGCGATCGCCCCGGTGCGCGACGACATGCGGCTGGCCGGGGTGGCCTTCACCATCCGGGGCGCCCGCAGCGCGCGGCTGGAGGACGAGATGGAGGAGCGCGCCGCGATGCTGGAGCAGATACCGGAGCACTCGATCTGCGTCTGGGACACCTCCGGCGACGAGGAGTCGGCCCAGTGGGGCGAGGTCATGACCATGGCCGCTCAGCGCAGGGGCTGCCGCGGCGCGGTGGTCGACGGCGGCGTGCGCGACACGGAGAAGGTCCTGGGCCTGGGCTTCCCCGTCTTCGCCCGCTACCGGACGTCGAACGGCATGCTGGGCCGGTTCCGGATGACCGGCTGGCAGGTCGGGATCACGCTCGGCGGGGTGGCCGTCGCGCCGGGAGACCTGCTGGTCGGAGACCTCGACGGAGTGATCGTCGTCCCGCGCGCCCTGGCCGAGGAGACACTGGTCGCGGCGGAGGGGGTCGAGCGGGCCGAGGTCGGGATCAAGCAGATGGTCGCCTCCGGTCTGGACCCGCGGGAGGTGGTGAGGCGTGGTGGCTACTTCTGACCGCGGCCCCCTTGCCGGCCCGGCGCGCCCCACGGCACGGTCACCGCACGACGTGGCCGTCGGCCTCTTCCGCCACTACGACGCGACCGACGAGGTCAAGGCCTACTACGGCGTCCTGGCGGTCTACGCGCTGGCTCGCGCGGCGTCCGAGGCGGGCGACGACACCGCCCTCGACCACGCGGAACGTGTCGTCCGCCGCTTCCCCGACGGAGTCGCGCATCCGCCGTACAACTTCCCCAGCTACCGCATCGGCGGGATCGCACACGCCTTCCTGAGCGCCCGGGGACGGCTCGCGGACCGCGCGGAGCTGCTGCGGCACCACGCCGAGGAGATGATGACGGCCACCCGCGACGCGAAGGGCATCCTCGCCATGCCGGGGCGCCCCGACCTGGTCTGGATCGACGTCGCGATGGCCGCGGCCCCCTTCCTGATGTACGCGGGCCTCGCCCTGGAGGAGCCCCGCTACGTCGACGAGGCGGTCAGCCAGGCCGTGCTGATGTACGACGAGTTCCTCGACCCGGCGACCGGCCTGCTGCACCAGTGCAGGGGGTTCGTCGCCGAGGGGGTCCTGTCGCGGGACCACTGGGGGCGGGGCAACGGATGGGGGCTGTTCGCCCTCGCCGAGCTCCTCGGCGGGTTGCCCGCGGGGCACGAGCGGCGCGGCGAGGTCGTCGAGCGGTTCACCGCCCTGTCGAGAAGTCTGCTGCCCTACCGGTCCGCCCGCGGGCTGTGGCGTCAGGAGATCCCCATGGCCGAGGCCTGGGAGGAGTCCTCCGGCACCGGCCTGATCGTGTACGGCCTCGGCGTCGGGATCCGGCAGGGGGTGCTCGTCGGCGAGGAGTGGCGCGACGCCGTCGCCGACGGCGTGCGGGGCCTGGCGCGGTGGTGCGTGAACACCGACTTCTCCACCGAGAACAGCTGTCCCGGAACCCTGTGCCCGGGCGAGGGCGAGGCCGCGGGGACCCCCGAGGCCTACGTCCGGCTGCGGGCGCCCTTCCGGGACGAGCCGCACGGGTTCGCCGCGCTGATCCTGGCGATGTCCGTCGCACCCGTCGCCGGCGTCGGGTCGGTGCGGCTGCGGCCCTCCCCCCAGTCCGAGACCTACCTCCCCCCGCTCGCCCCCACCACGGATGAGGCGCCCGATGACCTCGGCTAATGACCCCCGTACACGTAGCCGGCTCGACGTGCGGGCGGTGCTCGACCTGTGCGCGAGAGACCCCAGGGCCCAGGACATGCTGGACGTCCTGACGCGGCGCGCCGAACGCTGGACCGCCTCCCCGACCGTCGCCGACCCGGACGACGCGGCCGCACGGGTGGACTGGTGGCACGTCTGCTGGGATCGGCTGGGCGACGTGGCCTTCGTCCAGGCGCTCGTGCCGGACGAGCGGCGGGCGGCCTGGCTGACCGCGGAGGTCACGCGGATCTGCGACCTCCCTCCCGCCGACTGGACCGGGCCCGCGTTCCGGCCGCGGACCTCGCCTCCGGTCGGCACGCTCGAGACCGCCCACGTCGGTCTCGGGGTCACGACGGTGCTCGAACTCTGCCCGGAGCTGTTCGACGGCGGCCTGCGCCACCACGTCGAGCAGGCCCTCTCGACCAAGGGCCTCGCACCGTGCCGCCGCTTCCTGGAGGGCAACGAGCGGGTACCCGGGGAGGGCGAGGCGGCACCCGACGTGTGCAACTGGTACCTGGTGCTGCTGAACGGCTTCGCCGCCATGGCCCTGGCGACCGGCTCGGACGCCGACATCGCGACGCTTCCGCGCCGGTTCCGGTTCGGAGCCGCGCTGTGCCAGGGCGACAGCTACGCGGAGTGGGTGCAGTACTGGGGCTACGCCCTGCTGCACCTCACCCACCTGTACGAGCTGCTGACCGCCGCCGGCGTCCCGGAGGTGACCCCGGAGTGGATCGCTCCGCTGGGCAACGCGCTTCCGTGGGTCGCGCAGTCGGTGATGTTCGAGCAGAAGCGCAGCTCCTGGGGTGAGGGCCGCTATCCGGCGTTGGTGAACTTCGGGGACACCGCGCTGACGGGCCGGCCCCCCGCCGACGTCCTGCTGTGTCTCGCGCGGTTCCTGCCCGACGGCGGACCGCGGCACCGCGGCCTCGCCCGCCAACTGTTCGAGACCACCTACGCGGACCTCGAACTCGCCCCCTACGGCGGCACGTTCGGCTTCTTCAACGCGATCGGCTGGCGGAGTCTCCACCATCTCGCCGAGGCCGGTGCACCCGTCTCGCCCCGGGAGGCGGGGCTCGCGACCGGGCAGGGGTTCGGCACGGGTGCGGTCGTCGTCCGGGACTCCTGGGAGGACACCAGGACCGTGCTGGCCGCCCGGACGGGCCAGGACGACCTCCCCACCGTCTCCCACCGCCACGCCGACGACGGCAGCTTCGTCCTCGGGCACCGGGGAGAAGTCCTGTTCACGGACCCGGGGCACTGCTGCTACCGGCTGCAGGCGCAGGAGGTCGCCAAGTCGTCTCAGGCGCACACCGGTTGGAGCTTCACCGACCCCGCGACCGGCAGGACGCTGTCGCAGAGCCGGCCGCTGGCCGCGGGAGCCCGGGGCGGCCGGTTCGGGCCGCGCGTCGTCGACAGCCCGGCCGCTCAGGGCCCGGTCACCGTCTTCGGCGCCGACGTGGCCGCCGCGTACGGCGACCCGGACGTCGAGCGTGTGCAGCGCACCTGGTTCAGCCTGCTTCCGCACATCGTGCTGGTCGTCGACGAGATCGGGACGCGGCGGCCCCTGGTCGTACACTCCCACTTCGTGATCGACAACCGGGACGACCTGCTGCGGACCCACCGGGCCACGGACAGCCGGCTCGTGTTCCGACGGCGCCAAGTGGCGGCCAAGTTCTTCCAGTTGGCTTCGGAGACCGACCGGCGCCCTTCGGCATCCCCGGTCCGGACCGCGTGGTCCGCGCTCCACGACGTCTACAGCCCGCACCCGAACGCCCCGGGGCAGGGGAAGGAGGGGAGCGGAGAGGTCCACACGTTCTCCTCGGCGGCCGCCGGGACCCGCCACCGGGCGGTCTACTCGATCGTCCTGGACGAGGAGCCGGCGATCACGGGGTGGCACGTCCGGTGGCGGGGCGGGGACGTCGTCGCCGTGGAGCGGCCGGACGGGACCGAGCTCTCCTTCGACCTCGACCGCCTGCGGGCCGAGGCGACGTGACGCACCGCACCGGGGACGAGCGGCGGCGGCGTGTGCCCGCCCTGCCGTCACGCGACCCGTTCGACTGCACCGTCAGCGACGTGGACTACGTGCTGGTCCGCCGGACCTCCGCGGACTGGCGGATCAGCGACCACGCCAACACGCAGTCGCACATCATGGTCTACGCGGTCTCGGGCAAGGCGGACTACGACATCGCCGGCCGGGCCTATCGGATCCGGCCCGGGGCGCTGGTCCTGATGCCGCGCGGCACCGTGCACACGGCCAGCAGCGACCAGGAGGACCCCTGGCACTTCATGTCGGTCGCCTTCCGGGTCACGGCGGCCGACCAGGATCCGGACGCCCTGCTGGGCGCCCTCCCCGTCGTGAGCACCGACCTGTCCGGAGGCGTCGCCACCGCCTTCGCGCAGCTGCACACCGCGTGGACGTCGAGGGAGCCCGGACACCAGCTGCAGATGCGGGGGCTGACGTCGGCGGTGCTCTTCCGGGTGATCCAGCTGCACCGCCGCTCGACGGCCGACCCGCCGCACACGCGGCGCATCTCGGCCGTCACCCAGCTGCTGACGGACGACTTCGCCACCACGTACTCGGTGCAGCGGCTCGCCGCCCTGTCCGGGTACAGCCCGTCCCACTTCCGGACCGTGTTCAAGCAGGTCACCGGGCTCACGGCGACCGCCTACCAGCAGCACGTCAAGATCGCGAAGGCGACGGAGCTCCTGAGCAGCGGCGAGTTCAACGTGACGGAGACGGCGCGGTTGACCGGCTTCCGCGACGTGCACTACTTCAGTCGCCTGTACAAGCGGATGACCGGCGTCAGCCCGTCGCAGCTGTCCCGGGGCGGTCTCGCCGTCTGACCGCGGGGGCGGGGACGGGACAGGGGGCAGGGCTCGACGGGCCCCGTGTGTCACCGCCCCAGCCATCCCCCGTCGACGGCCAGCGCCGTGCCGTGCACGTAGTTCGCCGCGGGGCTCGCCAGGAACACGGCGCTCCAGGCGAGGTCCGAGGGCTCGCCCCAGCGACCGGCCGGGATCCGGTCGAGGATCGCCCGACTGCGTTGCGGGTCCTCGCGCAGCGCCGCGGTGTTGTCGGTGGCGATGTAACCGGGCACCAGGGCGTTCACGTTGACGCCGCAGCCGGCCCACTCGTTGGAGAGCGCCTTCACCACGCCGAGGACGCCGTGCTTGGCGGCGGCGTACCCGGGAACCAGGATGCCGCCCTGGTAGCTCAGCAGGGACGCGGTGAAGATGATCTTCCCCGAGCCCCTGTGCACCATGGCGGCGCCGATCCGCCGGGCCAGCAGGAACGGGGCGGTGAGGTCCACCTGCAGGACGAGGTCCCAGTCCTCGTCGGAGTGGGCGGCCGCCGGGGCCCGGCGGATGATCCCCGCGTTGTTGACCAGGATGTCGATCGGCGGCCCGTCATCCGTCAGCGCGGCGGCCAGTTCGGCGACGGCCCGGCGGTCCGAGAGGTCGGCCCGGACGGCCGTGAAGGACCGCCCCTCGGCGCGGACCGCCGCGGCGGTCCCGCCGTCGTCGGTGATCGTGCCGGACACGCCGACGACGTCGGCGCCCGACCGGGCGAGGGCGACGGCCACGGCCCGGCCGATCCCGCGGCTGGCCCCGGTGACCACGGCCCGCCTGCCGGTGAGGTCGAAGGGCGAGCGCGGCCCGGTCATCGCGCCCCTCCGGTACGGACCAGGACCTTCATGACCCCGCGGCCGGACTCCGTCGCGGCGAACGCCTCGGCGGCCGAGCCGAGCGGGACGACCGCGGAGATCAGGACGTCGGCCGGCACCGTGCCGTCGTGGACCAGCCCCACGGCCTCGGTGAAGTCCTCCCGCCCGTACAACCGGGCCCCGACCAGGGTGAGTTCGCGCCAGAAGATACGGTGCAGGTCGATGCTGCGCGGGCGGGAGTGGATCGCGACGAGGCAGAGCCGGCCGCGGGCGCCGAGGACCCGGACGGCGGTGGCGAGGCCCTCCTCCGCCCCCGAGACCTCGAAGGCGACGCGCGCCCCGGACCCCTCGGTCCAGCCCTCCGCCGCGGCCGCCGGGTCCTCCCGGGCCGGGTCGACGGTGCGGAACCCGAGCCGGGAGACGACGTCGCGCCGGTAGGCGTCCGGTTCGACGACCAGGACGGAGCCGCCGGCCCGGCGGGCCAGGAGCGCGATCAGCACGCCAATGGGCCCGGCGCCCACGACCACCACGGTGTCGCCGTGCGAGACCCCGGCCCGGCGGACGTCGTGGACGGCCACCGCCGTCGGTTCCACGAGGGCCGCGGCCGCCAGGTCGACGTCGCGCGGCAGGGGGACGACCACGCCGACGGGGACGGTCCAGCGCTCCTGGAGGGAGCCGGCGGAGTCGATCCCGATGAAGTCCAGTGCCTGGCAGATGTGCTGGTGACCGTCCCGGCACGCCGCGCACGCGTCGCACGCGCGCAGCGGCATCACGGTCACGGGGTCCCCCGCGGCGAGGCCGGTGACCCCCTCGCCGATCGCGGCGACCCGTCCGGACGTCTCGTGGCCGAGCACCGCGGGCCGGTGCACGCGGCCGTCCATGTCGCCGTGGTAGACGTGCAGGTCGGTACCGCAGATCCCGGTGTAGGCCGGGGCGATCTCCACCTCGCCCGGTCCCGGTGGGCGCCGGTCGACCTGTGCTGCGACGAGGGAACGGGCGCCGGTGTACCGGACGGCGAGGGGCATGGGAGGTCCCTTGTTCGGAAGGTGGTGCGGAGGGCTGTGGGGGTGGCGCCGTCACCGCGGCCGGGTCACGCCCGTGGACTCGAACAGCAGCTCGCGCACCACGACGTGCGGGGGCAGGGAGACGACGTAGAGCAGCGCGGAGACCACGTCCTCGGGCGCCAGCAAGGTCTCGCGCCGTACGGGTCGGTCGCCCCAGAACGGGGTGTCCGTCCCGCCCGGCGCCAGGTGGGTGACGCGGATCCCCTCGTCCTTCAGCTGCAGGGCGAGGGCAGCGGTGAACATGGCCACGGCCGCCTTGGCGGTGCAGTAGGCCGGGGCGGTGGCGTTCGGCCGCAGGCCCGCCGCGGATCCGACGTTGACGATGAGGCCGTGTCCGCCGGCCAGGTGCCGTACGGCGTGCTTGCAGGCGAGCATCGTCCCGGTCACGTTGACGTCCAGCATCGTGGCGAGGTCCGCCGCCGGTGCGGTGGCGATCGCGCCGGGCACCGACAGGCCGGCGAGGTTGACCAGGACGTCGAGGCCGCCCAGTCCGCCGGCGGCCGCGTCGATGAAGCCGGCCACCTGCTCCTCGTCGGTGATGTCGGCGACCCGGGCGACGAGCCCGGGCACGTCCCGCGTCAGGGCGTCGAGGCGACCCCGGTGCGAGCCCGTGACCGCGATCGCCGCACCGCGCTCGCGCAGGGCGGCCACCAGCACGCGGCCGATGCCGCCGGTCGCTCCGGTGACGGCGACACGGAGACCGGAGAGGGGATCGGCTGGGTACATCTGGCTGCTCCTCGGCACGGGTTCACGTCCTGGACCTGCAACTCTGTCCGCCGGGGGCGGGCAGAGGCCAGGGGCTGGAAGCCCGTCCCTTGCACGATCCGCCGCCCTCACACTGCCGGGTGTTCCGCCCCCGGCCCGCCGCGCCGGCACCCGCCCCCGTCAGCGCCCTCGCGCCGCGTCGAGCGCGCCCGCCAGGATCCGCATCGACTCCTCCTGCATCCGGTGCACCCTGTCCCGGGCCTCCTCGGCCCTGGCCCGCGCGGCGGCGGGGTCGGCGGCCACGCGCAGGACGGCGGGCGCGACCCCGGCCGCGGAGGCCGGGTCGTCCATGTCGAACAGCCAGTCACCGAGCCCGATGTCGTGCCACATGAACCCCTTGGACGTCTGCTCCTCCCAGCGGCATACCAGGGCGGGCACACCGTGGCCGACGGCCATGATCGGCGAGTGCATCTCGTTGCCGAAGAGCCCGGCCGACCGGGCGTGGACGCTCAGCGCCTCGCCCAGGCTCCAGAAGTCCTCCCGCCACACCACCCTGTCGCGGACGTCCGACGGCAGCCGGTCGTAGACGTTCTCCCGCGATATCCGCATCTGGGAGCTGTCCTCGGGGCTGAGCAGGACCTTCAGCCCGGTCTCCCGCACCACCGCCTCGATCGCGGCGCGCAGCGGGGCGTGGTCCTGCTCCTTCATCCGCTCGTTGTGGGCGTGGTCGCGCCGGTCCTGCGCGCTCATGGGCCGGTCGTAGATGTCCCAGTACGGGCTCACCCGCAGCCTGCTGAGGCAGCAGAGGAACCTGCCGTCCTCCAGGCCGTGGGCGTCGAGGAAGGCGCGGGCGGGGGTTTCGTCGAAGAGGTCGGCGGCGAACGCGCTGTCGGGGGCGAAGGCCGTCACGGGCGCGCGCACGCCGACCTCCCGCGCCCGGGCCAGGGAGACGGAGTCGCGGAAGTAGGCGAACTCGGCGCCGCTCAGCAGGCGGACCGTCTCCTCGTCGGTCTCCTGGAGGGTGATGCCGAGGATCCCGTACGGCTTCCCGCTCTGCGCCCAGCGGGCGATCTCCGGCGCCCCCATGAGCTTCGGCCCCGAGCCGTGGAGCAGGAAGTCGTTGTGGGCGACGGCCGCCGCGAAGTTCTCCGCGGTCTTCTCCCAGATCCGCACGCGCGGGAACCGGGCGGTGATCTGGGCCTCCACCCCGTTGTCCACCGCGCTCGGCCACAACTGCACCTCGACGTCGGGGAGATGCTTCTCCAGCAGGGCCAGCATGCCCGGCGTGTGGGCCACGTCGCCGATGTTCACCGTCTGCCAGGCGGAGCGCAGCAGAATGCGCGGGGGACGGGCGCCGGATGTCTCGGAAGTCATGGTCGGTCTCTCTTTCCGGTGCGGGGTCAGGCGGTGCGGTCGAGATCGGGTCCGGCCACGGGTGCACGGAAGGGCCGGCCGTGCACGAACCGTTCGAGCTCGTCCACCGCCGCGCGGCCGAGCCGGGTCAGCTCGTTGCCGGAGGAGCCGGCCAGGTGCGGGGTCAGCACGACGTTCGGCAGTTCGTACAGGGGCGAGTCCGCGGGCAGGACCTCGGGGTCCGTGACGTCCAGGACGGCGTGCAGGCGGCCCGCGACCAGCTCCTCGGTGAGCGCACGCTGGTCGATCAGGGCGCCGCGGGCGGTGTTGAGGAGCGTCGAGCCGTCGCGGAGCAGGCCGAGCCGGCGGCGGTCCAGCATCCCGCGGGTCCGGTCGGTCAACGGCGCGTGGACGCTGACCACCGAGCACTGTTCGAGCAGCTCGTCCAGGGGAAGCGTGCGGACCCCCAGGGCCTTGGCGCCGGCGGCGTCGAGGTACGGGTCGTGGACGGAGACCAGGACGTCGTGCGGCCGCAGGAGCTCGATGACCCGCCGTCCGATCCGGGAGGCGCCGATGATGCCGACGTGCCGTCCGGCGTTGCCGATCTCCGGGTACTCGCGGTGCAGGGGGACGGCCGTGCGTTCCCGTGCGTAGCGCTCCTTGAGCGCCATCACGCCCTTGCCGGCCAGCAGGATCCAGGCCAGCGTGTACTCGGCGACCGGCAGGGCGTTGGCGCCCGCCGCGCTGGTGACGGCCAGGCCCCGTTCGAAGCAGACCGGGTGGACGTGGTGCTTCACCGTTCCGGCGGTGTGCAGCACGGCGCGCAGGCGCGGCGCGCGGTCGAGCACCGCCGCGTCGATGTAGGGCGACTCCCATCCGGTGACCAGGACGTCCACCTCGGCGAGGACGCGCCGGGCCCCGGGGGCGTCGAAGTCCGTGAGCACCACCGGCTCCACCTCGCCCAGGGCCTCCATGCGGGCGCGGTCGGCGGGGGTGAAGAGCCGGGCGGGCAGGTACGCGGCCATGGCCAGCGCGCACCGCGGTCGTCGGGTCATGTCGTCTCCGTCGTGCCGCCGGGCGGGTCGAGGCGCAGCTCGTCGCGGTGCCCGTCGCCCCAGTCGACGCGCACCCGGGTGCCGTGCGCGTCCTTCGCCACGTCGAGGGTCACCGCCTCGGCGGCGGTGGTGATCGCGGGGTCGCCGGCGAGGACCAGCAGGGCCGCGTAGACCTCGCCGGGGCGCACGGGCTCGCCGCCGGCGACGGTGGGGACGGCCGCGTGGCGGCCGAAGGCGTTGGTGCCGTCGGCGTCCACGGCCGCCGCCTGCGTGAGCCCCCGCAGGCCGATCGCCGTGCTGGTCAGGCCGTTCGCCGCCGCCACGTCGGCCCGTGCGGGCGCGAGTCGGCTGCGGACGGGTGCGTCGTCCGCGACGGGCAGGCCGCTCATGACGAGCGTCCACGGCCCGTGGTCCTCGGCGAGGCCGGGGGCGTCGGCGGGGTCGGACCCGGCGTCGCGGTCCTCCGGCCGCCGGACGTCGACGCGCGCCAGCCGTACCTCCGCGCCGCGGTGCAGCACCGACGCGGTGGTCACCACGGGGCCGGTGGTGAACCGGGAGGAGTCGGGGGCGAAGTAGTCGGGGAGCTCGCCGTCGAGCCAGTGGGCGCGGTGGCGGGAGATCCCCACCCGGCCGTCCAGGCGCAGCCGCCGCCAGGGCCGCCGCAGGGACGGCGCGCCGTCGGCGCGGACCAGCGCGACGTGGGAGTCGAGAGGGAGGGAGTCCGCGGTGCCGCCCACGGCCGGTCCGGCGGCCGTGGCGTACGCGTGCCGCGCGTACACGCTGTCGTCGGGTTCCAGGAACCTCGGATCGGCGTGGTCCCCGCCGTGCTGGACCAGCCGGACGATCCCGTCCCCGCGGGTCCCCGAGACGAGCCAGCCGGGGCCGGGGAGCGGGAACTCCGTGTCGGCCTGCTCGACCGGCAGCGGCTCCTCCACGGCGGTCCACACCGGGTGGTCGGCGGGCAGCAGGAGCCCGGCGAAGCCCTTGCCGGCCCAGTACGGCGACGCCGGACCGGAGTACGGCTGCCGGATGTCGGGGAACGCGTCGCGCCACCCCAGGGAGAGCAGCCCGCGGTCGTCGACACTGCCGGCGTCGAGGAAGTAGCGCAGCACCCCGCTCGCGAGCCGCCTGGTCAGGCCGGGGGCGAGGGGTGTGGCGTCGAAGAGCGCACCGGTCCAGAACGGGGCCGCGACCGCCGTGCGGTAGGTCAGCGAGCGCCCCTGGAAGAGGGGCGCTCCGTCGGCGCCGACGAGGTGCACGGCGTCCTGGAGGTAGCGGGAGAGCCGCTCGCGGTAGAGCGCGGCCTGCTCCGCGTAGGCGTCCTCGCCGGCGATGCGGCAGAACCAGAGCGGGTAGAAGTGCATGGCCCAGCCGGAGTAGTAGTCGAACCTCCGGTGGTCGCCCGGCCGTTCGGTGCCGTCGGCGTACCAGCCGTCGCCGACGTAGAACTCCTCGTTCAGGGCCATGACGGCCTCGACGTCGCCGGGGGACCACGGTCCGCCGACCGAGCGCAGAAACCCGTTGGTCACCCCCTGGAACCACGCCCAGTTGTTGCGGCTCGGCACCTGGCCGACCGCGGGCGTCAGCCACTCGACGACCCGCTGCCGCACGGCGTCGTCCAGACGGTCCCAGATCAGCGGGCGGGTCTCGTGCAGGGCGAGCACGACGGAGGCGGCCTCCACCTTCGCCTGCGGGGTGTCGCGCAGGGTGGGCCAGCGCTCGGGGGAGGCGGGGTCCGTCCCGGCGGCCAGGCCGCGGGCGTAGTGCTCGGCCAGGTGGAGCGGGTCCGCCTCCTTCGTCCCGGCGAGGCGGAAGGCCGCCAGCAGGAACGTCCGGGCGAAGCCCTCCAGTCCGTCGCTGTGCCGGCCCGACCGGCCGGCCGGTCCCGGCAGGTCGATCAGGGCGTGGGTGCTGGAGGCGTAGGGGCGTACGGCCGCGAGGAGCCGGTCCGCGGTGTGCTCCCAGTGGGCGCGGGTCCAGCCGGTGAGCGGCGATGCGGCGCGGTCCTCCGGGGGCGGTGGGGCAGCGGTGGCCGCCATCGCGTTCTCCCTTCCGGTGCTCGGTGCGGTGCGGGGCGGCCGGGCGGCCGCCCCGCGGGGTGGGCTCGTCAGGCCGCTTCGATGGCCTTCTGCAGTTCCTCGCGCGCGCGGTCCCCGCCGCTCTGCCGCCACCGCTGCATCGTGTCGTCCCAGGAGGAGACGGGCTTGCGGCCCTGGAGGATCTCGATGCAGGACTCGTCGAGGATCTGCTGGAGCTGGGCGCCCTTGCGGGTCAGCGTGGGCGAGTAGAACCCGAGGCCGGGGTTGTCCACCGCCGTCTCGAAGAAGACCTTCTCGAAGTCGTGCATGCCCCGCACCACGTCCGGGTTGGCCGGGTAGGTGAAGACGTAGGGCGAGTCGGTGATGAACTTGACGCCCACCGACGTCTCCGTCTTCCCCTGGTCGGTGAGGACCGGGGCGCCGTCGGCGTCCCGCTTGTGGTGGAGCCCTTCGAGGCCGTAGCGGCGGAAGAGGTACTCCTCGCTCCCGAAGGGCGCGGCGAGCCAGTTCGCGATGTCCAGCAGCTCTCTGACGCGGTCCTTGCTGCTCTTCCTGACGACGCTGAAGCCGCCCCAGAACGAGGCCTCCTGCATCCACGGCGTGGGGGTGACGCCCTGCTCGAAGGAGAAGGCGGGCCGGCCGGTGATCCGGTAGGAGTCGCCGGCGACGTTCTGCTCGTAGAGGTCGACCCAGCTGTTGTTCGGGTTCTGGGTGAACGCGATCGTGCCGGCGTTGAACCACTGGCTGTTCGGGGCGGTGGCGAGGAAGGAGTCGGGGTGGAACAGGCCGGCCTTGCGGACCTTGGCCAGCGCGTCGAGGGCCTGCTTCGCCTCCTCCAGCTCGTCGACGGCGGTGAGCTTGCCGCCCTCGGACTTCCAGCTGTTCGGCAGGCCCAGCATCTGCAGGGTGTAGCGGTACATGCCGAGCGGGGAGGAGGTCCCGAACCGGTTCTTCCTGGGGTCGGTGTACTCCTTCATGGCGGCGAAGAGCTCGTCGAAGGTTGCGGGTGCGGGGTCGATGCCCCGTTCCTCCAGCAGGTCGTCCCGGCTGAAGAGGGCCATGACGGCGCGCGGGCGGGGTATGGGCAGGCCGTAGAGCCCGCCGTTGACGGCCGTCCCCTTCCAGCACGCCTGGGGGAAGTTGGCGAGGTTGGGATAGTTCTTGATCTCGTCGCCGGCCAGGAACTCGCTGAGGTCCTGGCACTTGGCGTCGAGGAACGGCGCCAGTTCCGGCACCGCCCCGTGGGTGATCTGCATGAAGTCGGGCAGGTCGTCGCCGGCGACGAGGGTGGCGATCTTGGTCTTGTAGTCGCCGGCGCCGACGATGCTCATCCGCAGGTCGGCGTTGAGCCGGCCGTTGAGCTCGCGCCAGTACTTGTTGCGGTCGGGGCCCGGCGGGACCGGTGAGTAGGTCTGGACGAAGCCGGTGACCTTCCCGCCCTTGCCGGGCGCCTTGCGGACCGACCTGTACGTCTCCTCGGGGAAGGTGAGGTACCCGTCGGAGCCGTCCGCGTGGACCCTGGCCAGGTCGGGCTCGACGCCGTTCCTGCTCGGCATGTGGCCGGGCAGCTCGACGCGCTCGCCGATCCCGGCCGCACCGCCGCCCCCGCCTCCGCCGCACGCCGTCAGGAGCGGACCGCCCACCGAGGCGGCGGCGAGCGCGACGGCGGTCCCGCGCAGGACGGTGCGGCGGCTGGGTGCGCTGTGGTTGTCGTTCATGAGCCCCTCGTTTCCGTTCGGTGGGTTCCCGGCCCTCATCCCTTCACCGCGCCCGTCAGCATTCCCTTGGTGAAATGCCGTTGCAGGAAGGGGTAGACCAGGAGGATGGGGAGGATCGAGACGAGCAGGATCGCCATCTGGATGGACTGCTGCGGCGGCAGCGCCTCCATGGAGGCGCTCAGTTGGTCGACGCCGAGTTCGGTGTTGTTGACCACGTACGTCCGCAGGACCAGTTGCAGCGGCCACTTGGAGGCGTCGTTCAGGTACAGCAGCGGAGCGAAGAACGCGTTCCAGTAGGAGACCGCGTAGAACAGCCCGATGACGGCGAGCACCGCCCGCGACAGCGGGAGGATGATCCGTACGAGCACGGTGACGTCGCTCGCGCCGTCGATCCGGGCGCTCTCCAGGAGTTCCTGCGGCAGGTCCATGAAGAAGGCGCGCATGACGATCACGTTGAACGCGTTGATCGCGGTGGGCAGGATGATCGACCAGTAGCTGTCGATCATCCCGAGGTTCTTCACGAGCAGGTAGCTGGGGATGATCCCGGGCGAGAACAGCAGGGTGAACAGCACCGTCATGAGCAGCGGCTTGTGGGCGAAGGACCCGGGCCGGCTCAGGCTGTAGGCGAGCAGCGCCGTGCCCGTCAGGCTGATCAGGGTCCCGGTCAGCGTGACCCCGACGCTGACCGCGAGGGCGCGGGTGACGACTCCCCCGTCGAAGATCGCCACGTAGGCGTCGAGGGTGGGGGCGTCCGGCCACATCACGTAGCCGCCGGCGGCGGTGATCTGCTCGCGTGACGCCAGGCTGGTGGAGACCATTCCGACGAACGGGACGATCACGACGGCGCAGGCCAGGGTGAAGAACACCGTCTTGGCGAGGCCGGCGAGCCCGGACCGGAGGCGGAGCGGGACGGGGTCGCGGGGGCGGACAGAAGGGGAGGTCATGACGTGTAGATCCCTCGCTCTCCGAACAGGTGGGCGATCTTGTTGGCGCCCAGCACCAGGGCGACGCCGACGAGCCCCTTCACCAGTCCGACGGCGGCGCTGACGCCCCACTCGCCGCCGACGATGCCGTTGTTGTAGACGTAGGTGTCGAGCACCTCGCTGACGTCGCGGCCCACGGGTCCCTGTTGGAGGATGATCTGCTCGAAGCCGACGGTGACGGCGTCCCCGAGCCGCAGGATCAGCAGCAGGATGATGATCCCGCGCAGGCCGGGCAGGGTGACGTGCCACATCTGGCGCCACTTGTTCGCCCCGTCGACGCTCGCGGCCTCGTAGAGGGACGGCGGGATCTGGGACAGGGCGGCCAGGAAGAGGATCGTGGCCCAGCCGGTGTCTTTCCACATCACCTGGCTGGTGAGCAGCGCCTTGAACCACTCGACGTTGCCGATGACGCTGATCGAGCCCGCGCCGGCCTCGCGCAGCGCGCTGTTGAGCACGCCGACGTCGCCGAGGAACTGCTGGAAGATCGCCACGACGATGACCCAGGACAGGAAGTGCGGCATGTAGAGCACACTCTGCACGAGCCGCTTGATCCGCTCCGAGGACAGCGTGTTGAGCGCGATCGCCAGCACGATGGGGGCCGGGAAGACGAGGACGACCTGCAGGAAGAGCAGGATCAGCGTGTTCTGCAGCGCGTTGAGGAACTGCGGGTCGCCGTTGAAGATGACCTCGAAGTTGCGGAGCCCCACCCACTCGCTGTTCCTGATGCCGATGAACGGCTGGTAGTCCTGGAACGCGATGACGTTCCCCAGGAGCGGGACGTACTGGAAGAGCAGCAGGACGGCGGTTCCGGGCAGGGCGCACAGGAGCAGCAGCCGGTCCCGGCGCAGCCGGCGCCATCGGGACTCCCCCGGCCGGTTCCGGGCGGTGTCCCCCCGGGCGTTCTTCGCGGTGTTCTTCACAGGCGTGGGCGGGGCCTGGTGCGAGGCGAGGCTCCGCGGCCGTTCCAGTCGATCGAGCATCGAGGTCACCTGACGTCGTGGGATTCTGGGCTTGCGCACGGCTTGACCGGCGGGCGGTGCGGCGGGCCCGGGGGGGCGGCGGGCCGGGGGCCGGCCGGGAGCGTTCGTCCACTCGTGCCGCGCGGTTCAGACGGCTTCCGCCAGCAGCAGCACGATCTGCAGGGGGCACAACTGCGGCAGGGTGGCCCCGACGCGGCCGAGCACGGCCCCCGACACCACGGCGCCCTCCTCCGGCAGCCTCGGGACGCGGTCGGCCCGGGAGACGGCCACCTCCGTCGGAGGATGGATCGAGCGCACGCGGTACCGCCGCTCGGGCAGCAGCCCGGGGATCGTCATCCGCACGGGTGCGGTGTTGAGCCCGTCGTCGAACTGCACGCAGGCCATGAGGGCGGCGGTGGCGTCCGGGGCGACGACCCCGTGCATCCACGGATGCCCCTCCGGAGTGTCCAGCCGCACCACCTTCCCGGAGTGCAGGAGCGTGCGGTGCCTCTTGTAGAGCTCCACCCAGCCCCTGAGCGCGGCCCGCTCCAGCGGGTCGGTCTCCCGGACGTCCCACTCGATGCCGAAGTGCCCGAAGAAGGCCGTGGCGGCCCGGAACGCGAGGGGCATGTAGCGGCCGGAGTACATCGAGAAGGGCGCGGCGACGTGCGCGCCCATGTACTCCGGCGGGAGGAGCTGGCCGGTCCAGCGCTGGATCGGCTGCCGCGCCACGGCGTCGGTCATGTCGGAGGTCCAGACCCGTTCGACGCGCTGGAGCACCTCCAGGTCGATGCGGGCGCCTCCGCTCGAGCAGGACTCCCACTCCACCTGCGGATGGCGGCGACGGAGCTCGTCGAGCAGGGCGTAGTAGCCGAGGGTCTGCGCGTGGACGGCCGGCCGGCCCGCGACCCGCCCCGAACCGGCGTCCAGCAGCGCCCGGTTGTGGTCCCACTTCACGTACGCGATGTCGTGCTCGGTGAGCAGGGCGTCGATGTGCTCGAGCAGGTAGGCGACGACCTCGGGCCGGGAGAGGTCCAGGACGAGCTGGTTGCGTTCGAGCAGCGGCACCCGGTCTCCCGTGGACAGGGTCCACTCGGGGTGCAGGCGGTAGAGGTCCGAGTCGGGGTTGACCATCTCCGGCTCGATCCAGATCCCGAACTGCATGCCGAGGTCGCGGACGCGGGTGACGAGGGGCTTCAGTCCGTCCGGGAACACGGTCCCGTCGACCCACCAGTCGCCCAGCCCCGCGTCGTCCCCCCGTCGGCCGTGGAACCACCCGTCGTCCAGGACGTACCGTTCGGCTCCCACCTCGGCGGCGAGTTCGGCGAGCTCGACCAGTTCCGCGGAGTCGTGGCGGAAGAGCACGGCCTCCCACACGTTGAAGTTCACCGGCCGGGGCGAGGCGGGACGGGTGGCGACCGACCGCAGGAAGCCGTGGAACTGCCCGGCCAGCCCGTCGAGTCCGGCGTCGGAGGAGGCGAAGTACACCCACGGGGTCTCGTACGTCTCGCCCTGGCCGAGGACGGCCTCGCCGGGCAGCAGCAGTTCCCCGCCGCCGATCGTGAGGCCGCCGTCCTTCCGCTCGGTGCGGTAGACCTGGTTGCCGCTCCACGCCACGTGCACGGCCCACACCTCGCCGTCCGCGAACCCGAAGCCGCTGGTGCCGACGACGCTCAGCGTCGCGGAGTCGGCGCCCGGCTTGCCTCTGCGGCTCTCGCGCAGCCACAGCCCGTCGACGACCGGCCGGCGCTGGGGGGTGCGTTCGTGCAGGATCCTGCCGGTGAAGTCGAGGCCCTCGCAGGCCGAGGTCGGCACGGGGACGACGACGTCGAGATGGTCCACGACGTAGGGCGAGCGTCCGGTGTTGGCGAGCGCGTGGCGCACCCGCAGCGGGCCGCCCCGAAGTGACTCCACGGTCGTGGTCAGGGACAACTGGGCGACGGGGTCGTGCGCCTCCATGGTGAGGACGTCGCCGTCGACCCGGGCGCCGGTCAGGGTGAACGCCGGCGCCCAGTCCCGGCCGGCGGCGGGCTCGCCGACGGTGCCGGCCAGGCGGTGGCCGCTCAGTCCGGGGCGCCCGAACCAGCCCCGCCAGTGCTCCGGCAGGAGGGGCACGGCCGACTCGGCGCCGGCGGCGCGCTCGGCCTCCTCGGCGCTCCAGGCGGCGCCCTCGGCGCTTCCCGCGCCCGCCGCCGTCCCGCACCAGACGACCGAGGGCAGCTCGGTGGACGTCTGGTGGAGGAGCAGCCGGGTACGCCGGTCGGGGGCCGCCTGCGGGTCCGGGAACAGCACGGGGAAGCGCATCGGCTGCGCCGGAGCGGGCGAAGGGGGACGGAGGGAGACCACGACGCGGACCTCTTTCATCGGTGCGCAGGGTGCGCGGTGCGCACATCGCTCTGGTGGATCGGGGTGCTGGGGGATCGCTCTGTGGTGCGTTCGGCGGCGCGGTGCGGGCTGGTGCACGTCCCGGCGGGCGGGGGCGGCGGCCCGCCGGGACGTGGTCGGTCGCACCGCCGCGGTCCGCTCGGCGCGTTCGGAGGGGGTGCGGGCTCCTGCGCGCCGAGGTGACCGGAGTCAGTGTCGGCCGCGGAGTTCGAAGGCGCCGCGGTCGTAGGCCGGCCCCTGGGGGCGCCGCTTGCCGGTGAAGTCCCGCCCGACCTCGTCGAACCGCGTGCCCGAGTCACCCGCCGGGGAGCCCCGCTCGATCCGGAAGTCGGCCGTCTCGGGGTCCGTGCCCGGGTTCCTGAGGAGCGGGTCGGCGATCAGGTCGTGGGGGCCCGCGGTCCGGGGCTTCAGACCGCCCCAGTAGACGTTGTAGTCGTAGACCACGTTCACGTTGTCGTGCGCGAAGTTGGTCTCCTTGCCCGGCCTGGCGACGGAGATGTTGTTCAGGACCCGGACGTCCTTGCTGCCCCAGGCGCCCACGTTCGGATAACTGAGGGCGGGACTGCGGGAGTTGAGGTAGGTCGTGTTGTTCACGATGTCGACGTCCGCGCTCTTGTAGGCGTGGATCCCCGAACCGCCGTTGTCGAAGCTGATGTTGTTCGCGATCAGCGACCGCCCCGTGTAGACGCCGCCGCTGGTGTCCGGGTGGATCGTGGTGTCGATGATGATGCCGTTGCCGTCGGAGATGCAGCCGCACACGACCCACTTCACCTTGGACTCGTTGTCGTGGACGACGTTGCGCTGGATGGAGACCTTGATCTCGCGGGATTCGTCGACCGCCTCGGGCGCCAGGACGGAGATGCCGCTGTTGGCGTACACGGCGTAGTTCGCGTTGGAGTGGACCAGGTTGTCCTCGATGGTGATGTAGTCACCACCGGTCGTGGCGATGCCGCCACCGGGGCAGTCGTGCGCGTGGATGTTCCGGAACGTCACGTGCGACCAGGGGAGCTTGTCCGCGCCCTCGCGGGCGACGACGCAGTTCTGGTTGTAGGCCGGCTTCCTCGGATCGGCCTTGGCGGTGGCGTCCTCCAGCGTCAGGTTCCGCGCGTTGCCCTCGATCTCGAGGTCGTCGATGACGATGTGCGAGGCGCCGATGAGCACGATGCCGTTCCAGCCCGTCACGGGCGCGATCTTCGGCCGGTGGTTCCGGTAGTTGGTGTAGGTGATGGGAGCACCGGCCGTGCCGGAGTTCCGGACCATGACCACGCCCTCGTTGGACGTGTCCCGGTACGTGCCGTTCATGATCTGCACGGTGTCGCCGGGCCGGGTCAGGTCGGCCGCGTGCTGGATGGTGCGGAAGGGGGACCGCGGGGAGCGCCCGTCGTTGGCGTCCGAGCCCGAGGCGCTGACGTAGTAGGTGCCGCGGCCGTCTCGTCGCTCGCCCGATGCGGCGCCGGCCGGTACGGCGCCGGCGCTCAGCACGCACACCACGACGGCGGCTGCGGTGGCGGTTCTCGTGGGGTACCTCATCGTGCGCCTCCAAGGGAGATCGGTCGGCGGCAGTTCGTCTGCCGCCGTTACGCGTTCACGCCTCATGCGGTGGTACGTCCTCTTTCCCGGGCCGTGCCCGAGCACCACGCGGCGCCCCGGGAGCGGCGTGGGGAACGCGGGGAGGGGTGACGGTGCGGTGGGGCGACCGTCAGTCGGTGATCAGTTCACGGATGCCGCGCGCGGCCAGGCGCGGGGCGTCGTCGACGTGTTCGGACAGGACCAGCGCCGGCCTGACCCCCTCGTCGACGAGGGAGAAGAAGCGGTCGGCGGCCTCCAGCCCCTTGCCCCGCCCCGCGGGGAGGACCAGTCCGACGTGGCGGTCGACGGGTCGTACGGGATCGGTCCGCAGCTCCTCGACCAGCCGGGCGAGGCGGGCGCCGGTCGGCTTGACCTCGTTGTCCACGGTCAGGAGTCCGAGGTCGTACTCGTACTCCACGAAGGCCGAGTACCGGCGGTCGACGTCGTGGCTGCCCCACCAGGTGCAGCCCCAGACGCCCCGGGACGTCAGGGTGTTGCGGACGAAGGTCTCGGCCCAGTCGGGAATCGTCTCCGCCGGGCGTTCCACCGGCGAGGCCCCGAACTCCTGGAGCCACTTCGGCCGCCCGGGGCGCTCGGCGTACGCCTCGGCGAGTTCGGCCATGTACTCGCCGAGGTGCAGGACTCCGGTGCCGTCCCGGCCGTAGCGCTCGATGGCCCCCGTCCAGTGCGGATAGCAGTGCAGGACGCTGGCACCGCCGTGTGCGGCGGCGCCAGCCGGGGAGAACGTGCGGCCCTCGAACCAGGGCTGGTGGTCGACTCCGTTGACGTGGAGGCGGCCCGGCGCGATCGCCTCGCAGTGGTCCAGCAGGCGCGCGGCCCACCGGTCCCCGGCGGCAGGAGCCACCCGGCCGTTGGGGACCGACAGCTCGTTGCCGAGGTCGAGGCCGAGGAAGCGGGGGTGCCCGCCCACGTAATCGGCCACCGCGTCGAACAGCAGGAGTTCGGCGCGGACGACGTCCTCGTCCGTGATCATGCAGCGGTCTCCCAGCCAGGCCGGAAGGAAGGTGAACCCGCTGAGCCAGCCGTCGAGCACGGACACCGAGACGTCCAGACGCACGTCGGGGTGGTCGGCCAGGTCCATGAGTTCGACCAGCCGGCGGAGGGCCGTGCGGTTCACGACGGCCGGATCGGGCTGGAACACGGGCCACAGCAGCTGGACGCGGACGTGGTCCATGCCCAGGCCCGACACGGCGCGCAGGTCGTCGAGGACCGACGCCGGGTCCCACTCGAGCCACGAAAACCACCAGTTGCCGCTCGGCACGTAGTTCACGCCGAGCCTGGGTGTTCCGCCGCAGGCTGCCGCCATCGTTCCTCCCCTTCCGCTCGTCCGCTCCTGCGGCCCGTCCCGGAGCCGCGCCGGCCACCTCCTCGGCCACCTCGACGGGGGGAGCGGACTCCGCTCCCGCGCGTCGACGTGGCTTAATGCGGGTGGAACACTGCTGACACACTCACTAAACCGCGCCCGGCCTGCAGGTTCCTCCTGTCGGCTCCTTCGACCTTCCTGGATCCTCAGATGCTGGAATCCCTCACTCCCCGGACCGATCCCTCGATGCTCGCCTGCTGGCACGGCACTCCCGGCCTGATGGAACGGGCCCACCGGCACGACGACATCGAGGTCAACCTCGCCATGGACAGCGAACTGGTCTACATCGTGGGCGGCCGCCGGCTCACCTTCGCCCCCGGGGAACTGGTGGCGTTCTGGGCCGGGATACCGCACAAGCTGATCCACGTCACTCCCGGGACCCGCATGGGGTGGCTGTACATCCCGCTGACCACGTTCCTCGGCTGGCGGATGCCGGCGGCCGGCGTGACGGCCCTGCTGCACGGCCAGTCCGTACGGACCGGCGGCGCCGGCCGCCAGAAGGGCGATGCCGACCTGCTGCGCCGGTGGCAGGCCGACCTGACCACGGACGACGCCGAACTGCACCGCATCGCCCTGTTGGAGATGGAGGCGCGGATGCGCAGGCTCGTCCACCAGTCCTTCCCCGGCGCGCCGGAGACGGACGGGCCCGGGGGGCACCGGTCGGTCGAGCACACCGCCCGCCTGGCGCAGTTCATCACCGCGCACTTCCGCGAACCCCTCACCGCCGAGCGCATCGCGGCCAGCGTCCCGCTGCACCCCCACTACGCCATGTCGCTGTTCAAGGAGGTGCTGGGCGTGACCCTGAACGGCTACGTCAACCAGTGCCGGGTGGCGGAGGCCCAACGGCTGCTGATCACGACGGACCGCCCCGTCGCCGAGATATCCACCGCCGTCGGCTTCGGCTCGCAGAGCAGCTTCTACGCGCACTTCACGGAGGCCTGCGACGCCTCGCCGGGCAGCTACCGCAAGGCGCACCACGGCAGCACGCCGTTCGCGAGCGTGGCGGGGGACGATCCGCTCAGCGTGATCGACCAGGCGGCCCTCTGACCGTCGCCGCTCATCTGCTGCGGCGGCGGTAGGCGGTGGGCGGTTCCCCGAAGTGCGCGCGGAAGCGGCGGGAGAAGTGGAACTCGTCGTGGAAGCCGTAGAGGCGCGCGATCTGCCGGACCGTCATCGTGGTCATCCGCAGCAGCCCCGCGGCGTCCCGGAGCCGGCGCTCGTTCCGGTAGGCCAGCGGAGCCAGCCCCACCGCGGCCGCGAACCGCCGCCGGAAGGTGTCGTACGGCAGCCCGACCGCCGCCGCGACCTCCCGCAGGTCGACGGGACCCTGCAGGTCCGCGGTCAGCAGGGCGCACGCCTCCGCGACGGGGTCGTGCGGGGCGGTGGCGCCGGCCGCCGTGATGTCGACCAGCAGGGCGGCCAGCGCCAGGAGTTGGCGTTCCGCGTCGGCGGCGGTGGGCCGGTCGGCGGCGATCACGGCCGCGAGCGCGGACGCCGAGAGCGGGGTCCGCGGGCGGTGGGGGCCGCTCCCGGCCAGGACGCCGGTCGCGGCGAGCGTGTCGGTCAGCGGGCCGGTGACGACGGTGAAGAGCTCCGTCCAGCGGCCCCCCGGAGGCGTTCCGTACCGGTGGGGCACGCCCGGGGCGACCACCGTGACCATGCCGGGCAGGATCGCCCGCTCGTGTCCGCCGCCCTGGCGGTAGGTGCCGCTGCCGGCGACGACATGGGAGACGACCCAGCCCGGCAGCACCCTGAGCTCGTCGGACGGCGCGGGCTCGGCGTCGACGACCTCGCCGGCGAGCAGGATCCGGCCGAGCCGGGTCCGCCGTCCGTCGACCTGGAAGATCCGCAGTCCCGAGTTCATCGCTCAGAACGTACATGCATCGGCCAGGACATCCATTCCCGCGTTCCGGCGCGCGCCCTAGCGTTGCGGGCACCGGACAACGGCACCACATCACCCGGCGCACCCGTCAGCACAGGGAGAGGCCACCCATGACGTCAGTCGAGCAGACCCGTACCACCCTGGTCACCAAAGAGATGGCCGACCAGTACCATCGCGAGGGCTACTTCGTCATCGAGTCGGCGCTGCGGCCCGAGGAACTCGAGCTGCTGCGCGGCGGCGCCGACCACTCCGTCGCCAAGGCCGACGCGGCGATGGACGCGGCCGGCACCGACCGCCAGGGCATCAACGCCCGCGGCAAGCGCTACTTCAGCAACATGATCTACGAGGACCTGCCGGAGCTGCGCGCGTTCCTCTTCGGCGAGACCATGGCGGACGTCTGCCGTGCCGTCCTCGGCCCCGACGCCTACCTGTTCTGGGAGCAGTACGTCATCAAGGCCGCCGACCAGGACACGGCCTTCGCGTGGCACCAGGACTCCGGTTACGTGCACGAGGACCACGAGCCGTACCTGACGGTCTGGATCGCGCTCGACGACGTCACCGAGGAGAACGGCGCGGTCTACCTGCTCCCCTACTCCCGCTCCGGCATCCGCTCCTATGTCAAGCACGTCAAGGACGAGCGGACCAACGACATGGTCTGCTACTTCGGCTCCGACCCCGGGGTGCCCGTCGTCGCGCCTGCCGGGTCCGTCGTGGTGTTCTCGAGCGTGATGATCCACCGCAGCGGGCCCAACCTGACCGACCGCTACCGCCGCGTGTACCTGGCGCAGTACTCCGCCGACGTGATCAGGAAGAAGGAGAGGGACGGCGGCGAGCCGGTCGGCTCGTTCGAGCGGTTCCTCGACGACGGCGAGATCGTCGGATCCTGACCGGTGTGACGGGCGGCGCTCGCGAGCCCGCGGGCGCCGCCGGTCACGGGAGGGCGGGGGCCGGCGACCCGTCGGGGCCCAGGACGCGCGCGGGGAGCGCCGCCACCCGGTCGGCCGCGGCGGACAGCGAGTTCTCGTACCACCCGGCCAGCCGCGTGTGCAGCACGTCGCCGAACGGCGCGGTCCACCGTTCCTCCAGGTGGCCGGGGCCGAAGTACACGCCCAGGAGCGAGCCGGCCGTCGCCCCGTAGCTGTCGGTGTCGTTGCCCTGGCTGACCTGCTTGCAGATGCCGTCGCCGACGTCCGTCGCGAAGCGCAGCGTGTTGATCAGGGTGCCGCTCTCCTGGAAGACCCGGCAGTGGCCGTACTGCGCGTACCGGCCGTGGATCGCCCGGTAGCCCTCCAGCCAGTCGCCCGCCTCCGCCACCAGCGCGAGCGAGTCCGAGACGATGGCGAAGAAGCGGCTGCGCTGGGGCACGTAGTGCAGCGCGGTGGCGAAGACGTCCAGCGGGTCCTTCGCCGTGAAGGCCGCGGAGATGGCGGCGGCCGCGAACATCGCCCCGTAGACGCCGTTGCCGCGGTGGGTCAACGACGCGTCGCGCCATGCGAGTTCGGCCGCGATGTCGGGGCGTCCCGGGCAGGCGTAGCCGTAGGCGTCCGCCCGGATCATCGCGCCGCACAGCTCGTCGCCGGGGTTGAGCCGGGCCGGCAGATCCTCCAGCTCCTCGGCCGTCATCACGGGGTAGTCGTCCAGGCCCATCGCGAGGCCCTGCCGGGTGAGGAAGGCCCGCTCCGGTCCCCAGGTCTGGCCGAGGGCGACGTTGTCGAGCCACATCCGGCGCAGGTGGACCTTGGTGAAGCCGGCCCCGTACCGCTCCAGGGTCATCAGTCCCAGCAGCGTGTAGTTGATGTCGTCGTCGGGGACGACCCGGGTGATGTTCCCCCGCGTCGTGCCCGGCCAGTCCGGATGGAAGGCGCGGAAGCCGCCCTCCGTGCGCAGCCCGGCGGGGATGTAGTCGCGCAACGGCCACTCCCCCAGCCGTTCCAGCGCCGACCGCAGCTCGTCGAGGGTCGGCATGACCTCGACCGGCTTGCCCAGGACGCAGCCCGCCACCGACCCCAGGAACCCCGCCCGCGCCCGCTCCCCCGCCGCCGCCAGGAACCCCGGCGCCGGGCTGTCCGCGGCCGGGCTGTCGCGGGCGGACGGGGCCTGCTCGGCGCGGATCCCCGCCAGGTCGCTGGGTTCGGTGTACGGCCAGTCCGCGCGCACCGGTGACGCGTCGATCTCGGCCGCCAGGTCGGACAGGGCCTGGTAGTCGTCCGGCAGCTCCTCCAGGCGGCCCGCCATGCCGGTGACGTCGCGACCCTGCTCCTCCTTGTCCCGGAGCATGGCGCGCAGTTGCCGACGGAGTACGGGATACGGCGCGAACACGGTCTCTCTCCCTACGGGCGGGGTGGCGGCGGGTGCGGTGGCGCGGGCCCGGTCAGGTCCGGGCGGCCGCCGTGCGGTGCGCTGCGATCAGCTCGGCGAAGCGCCTCCCGCTGGACTTGAGCGTGCGCCGCTGGGTCGCGTAGTCGACGTGGACGAGCCCGAAGCGCCTGCCGTAGCCGAAGTTCCACTCGAAGTTGTCCATCAGCGACCAGGCGTAGTAGCCGTCCAGCGGCACGCCCCGGCGCACGGCGTCCGCGCAAACCTCCAGGTGGCGCTCCAGGAAGTCGATCCGCTCGGGGTCGTGCACGGTTCCGTCGGCCCCGGCGGTGTCGTGCTGGGCGGACCCGTTCTCGGTGATCACGATCGAGGCCGGGGCGTAGTCCTCGTGCAGCCGCACGAGAGTGCGTTCCAGGCCCTCGGGGTGGACCTCCCAGCCCATCGCCGTCGTCGGGGCCCCGGGGACGGGAAGGATGTCGAAGGAGGGCGCCGGCCGGCCGGGGGCGTCGGCGACGACCTGCCGGAAGTAGTAGTTGACGCCGATGTGGTCGAGCGGAGTGGCGATCGTCTCGGCGTCACCGGGTCGTTCGGGCAGCTCGACGCCGTACACCTCGCGCATGTCCGCGGGGAAGCCGCGGCCGTGCACCGGGTCGAGCCACCAGCGGTTGTGGTGCCCGTCGGCCCGCCGGGCGGCCTCGCGGTCGGCCTCGGAGTCCGTGGCGGGCTCGCAGGGGCTCAGGTTGACGGCGATGCCGACGTCCGGCGTGAGCGCGGCATGCGCCCGCAGGGCCTGCGCGGCGAGCCCGTGGCCGAGCAGGAGGTGGTAGGACGCCCGCACGGCCGCGTCCAGGTCCCGCAGCGCCGGGGCGTGCAGGCCCTCCAGGTGACCGAGCCAGGCCGAGCAGTACGGCTCGTTGAGCGTCGCCCAGTTCCGCACCCGGTCGCCCAGGGTTTCGGCCACCACCGCCGCGTACGCGCCGAACCGCTCCGCCGTCGCGCGCTCCGGCCAGCCGCCGCGGTCCTGCAGCGCCTGCGGCAGGTCCCAGTGGTAGAGCGTCGCGTACGGGCGGATGCCCGCCTCCAGCAGGCCGTCCACGAGGCGGTCGTAGAACGCCAGACCGGCCCGGTTGACCACGCCGTCGCCGTTCGGGACGACCCGCGGCCACGCCAGCGAGAAGCGGTAGTCGCTCACCCCCAGCTCCCGCATCACCCCGACGTCCTCGGCCCAGCGGTGGTAGTGGTCGCAGGCCGTGTCGCCGTTCTCCCCCCGCTCCACCGCGCCGGGGACCTCGCACAGCGTGTCCCAGACGGACCGGCCCCGTCCGTCGGCGGTGGTCGCGCCCTCGATCTGGTAGGCCGAGGTCGCCACCCCCCAGCGGAACGCGGAGGGAAGGTCGTGGAGGAACTGCATCGGGCGACTCCTGTCTCGGTGCGCGGAAGGTGCGGGCCGTGGTTCACACCGGCTCCCCGCCATGGAACCGTCTTCCGCCCACCGGTTTCCTCCTGTCGGGCCGGGCGATCTTCCTGGTTCCTCAGATGACGGCAGGGGCCGCCCGCGGTGTCAGCGCGCGCAGCCGCCCTCGCGGTCGGGGCGGACCATGGGGGCGGAGAGGTCGGGGGTTCCGCGGTAGGCGTAGGGGTCGGTGCCGGCCACCAGGACGATGTCGCGGTAGTCCCACTTGCCGAGGTGGACGCCGGGCGGCGGGGTCTGCCTGGGCAGCACGGACCGGGCGCTCATGTAGTGGTTGACGAGGGCGCGCCGCATGCCGTGCCGGCCGGTGTTGGGCAGCGAGCGGTGCAGCAGGTAGCCGTCGAAGAAGACGACGTCCCCCGCCGAGACCTCCAGGGGGACGGCGTCGGAGTCCCGGTAGGGGAAGGCGTAGGACTCCACGGTGCAGTCGAACCGCTCGTCCTCGTGCTCGCGGTCCGGGTAGAGCACAACGGCGCGGTGGGAGCCGGGGAGGACCCACAGGCAGCCGTTCTCCACCGTCGCGTCGTCCATCGCGATCCACACGCCGGTCAGCGACCGGTCGCGGGTGGGGATCCAGAACTCGTCCTGGTGCCAGGCCTGTCCGGGCCTGCCCTCGGCCTTGGTGAAGAGCATGGACTGCATCGCCTTCACGTCGGAGCCGATGAGGTCGGTGAGCACGGGCACGACCGCGTCGTGGGCGAGGAAGGAACCGAGCAGCGCGGACACCTTGTGCGGGAAGTGGACGCACAGGAACCGCCGGGCGGCGTCCTCGTCGCCGACGTCCTGCGCCGCCGGCTCCAGGCCGGCGATCGGCCCGAGCTCGCCCCGGCCGATGCGGCCGGCCTCGTGCCGGAGCCGTTCGACCTCGTCCGCGGTGAGCAGGCCGGGGGCGATCAGGTAGCCGTCCTCCTGGTAGGCGGTGCGCCGGTCGCGGGTGGTGGTCGTGGGGGCGGCTCGGTTCAGGAAGTTCGCCAAGACGTACACGCAGTGCCCGAACGTCAACACCGACTGCGGCGGCCGCTACGACGGACTGTTCATCTGGCACGTCGACGACGTCGCCCCCCACGGCCACTTCACCCTCCCGAGCGGCGAACCCGAGTACACCGCGGCCCCCGACGGCGACATCTACTTCGCCACGGCGCTGCTCATGGCCTCGGCCCGGTGGGGCGACGGCTCCGGCGTCTTCGACTACCGCGCGCAGGCGTCGTTCATCCTGAACGAGCTGAAGGACACCTCCGACCTCCAGCCGGGCGAGCTGTCGATCTTCAACCCGGACAACAAGCTGGTCCGGTTCATCCCCACCTGGATCGAGGGCTCCGGCAGCCTCGTCGACACCTCCTACCAGCTGCCGGGGTTCTACGAGTACTGGTCCCGCAACGACCCCACCACGTCCAACCGCTCGTACTGGAACCAGGCCGCCGGCGCGGCGCGCACCTACTGGCGCGACGTCCTGGACAAGGCAGGCAACCACGGGAACGGCATCTTCCCCGACTGCACCACCCAGGACGGCGGCCCGCTCGCCAGTACAGCTGCGCCAGCGGCTACAAGCACGGCTCGGACGGCTGGCGCACCATCCAGATCGTCGCCTTCGACCACTACTGGTACGTGGGCGACACCGACGGCCACGCACCCCTCGCCGCCCAGCGCACCTGGGCCGACCAGCTCCTGGGCTTCATGCGCCCGCACCGCGCCTCCATGGCGGGCGAGTGGAACGTCGACGGCACACCGGTCTCCGACTGGACCGGCGGCGCGGGGCAGGCGCTGATGTACGCCTCCGCCGCGACCGTCGCCTCCGACCCCGGCACCCGTGACGACTTCCTGCGGCTGGCCTGGGACTTCCCCGTCACCACCGGCGAGTGGCGCTACTACCACAGCTCGCTGCACATGCTCGGGCTGCTCCACCTGGCCGGGAAGTACAAGGTGTACGACATCGGCGGCGAGCCGTCCGCCGGTACCGCCGTCTACGCCGACGGGCTCGCCCCCGGCTGGCGTGCCGACGCCTTCAGCGGAACGGTCGACACGGCGGTGACCTCCCCCGCGTACGGCGGCAGCGGCACCTCGGTCGGGTTGACCCCCGGCGGCGGCTGGGACGCGCTGTCCTTCTCCACCGCCCAGCCCGTGGCCGCCTCCGGCATCAGCCGGGTCGTCCTGCGCGTCCACGGCGGCTCTTCCGGTACACGCCAACTGCAGCTGATGGTCAACCCGGCCTCGGACGGCAGCGGTTCGTGGGGCACCCGGGTCCCGATCGACGCTCCGGCGGGCACCTGGACCGAGTTCGCCGTCCCGCTGTCGGACCTCGGCGGCCCCTCGGCCGTCGGCTCCCTCGCCGTCCAGGACAGGACGGGGCAGGTCGCCCCCGCCTTCCACGTGGACGACGTGCGGCTGTCCTGACCCCGCGGAAGCGGGTCGGTGCGGGAGTGGCATACCGGGTCGCGGAGGTCTCCGTGACGATTTCGCCCGGCTGTCCCTCCCGCACTGAACATCCGGTGGCGCCCCCGCGTACCCCTGGGCGAAGCTGATCGAGGTGTCGGTGACGGCCGGCGCGCAGCTGGATGGACGAGAGGGATGCCGGAATGACCAACGCACACCAGGAAGCCGTGAATCCGAGCCGCCGCACGGTGCTCGCCGTGGTCGGCGCGGCGGGGGCGGTCGCCGCCCTCGCCGGCTGCGGCTCGGAGGACTCCGGGGGGACGGACTCCGGCAGCGCTGACGGCTCCGCGGAGGCGGGTGCGGAGCTCGCGCAGGTCTCGGACATCCCCGAGGGCGGCGGCAAGGTCTTCGGCGACCAGGGGGTCGTCGTCACCCAGCCGACCGCCGGTCAGTTCAAGGCGTTCTCCTCCAAGTGCACCCACCAGGGCTGCGCGGTCGGGGAGGTCGCCGACGGGGTCATCAACTGCCCGTGCCACGGCAGCAAGTTCGACGCGAACGACGGCAGCGTCAAGGCCGGTCCTGCGACCGCGCCCCTCCCGGAGAAGAAGCTGACGATCGAGGGGAACTCGATCCGGCTGGCCTGACCGGGCGGCGCGGCGGCGGGTTCAGACGGTCGCCACCCGCTCCGCCGCGGTCCGCAGGGCCTCGACCGCCGCCCGCACGGAGGGGCGGCGGTCGGCGTCCGTCCGCCACACGACGGAGACGTGCCGCCGCATCGAGTGCCGGACGGGCACGGCCCGCACCCCGGCCGGCAGGACGCCCCGGCCCAGGCGCGGGGCGATGCACACCCCGAGGCCCGCGTCGATCAAAGCCAGCTGCGTCTGGTGCTCCTCCGCGTGGTGGGCGATGCGCGGCTCGACGCCCTTGGCGCGCAGGGTGAACATCAGCCAGTCGTGGCAGAACTCCCCGTCCGGCCAGGACACCCAGGCGTCGTCGGCGAAGTCGTCGAGGTCCACCTCCGCGCGGCCCGCGAGCGGGTGCGCGGCGGGCATGGCGACGTCCGCCGGGTCGTCGAGCAGCGCGGCAGCCGTCAGCTCGTCGGGGACCGTCATCGGCTTGTTGTTCCAGTCGAGGACGACCGCCAGGTCCATGTCGCCGCGCAGCACCTGGCGCATCCCGTCGGCGGGTTCCAGCTCGTGGGTGCGGACCGTGAGCCCCGGGTGCGCGGCCCGGAGCAGGCCGAGGGTCGCCGGCAGCAGGCCGCGGGCGGCGGTCGGGAACGCGGCCAGGCGCAGGTCGCCCACCACCCGGCCGCGCTGGGCCTCCAGGTCGGAGCGGGCCGTCTCGACCTGCGACAGGATGCGCTCCGCGTGCTCCGCGAGCAGCTTCCCGGCGTCGGTGAGCCGTACGCCGCGGCCGTTCTTCGTCAGCAGCCGCTGCCCCACCTCCCGTTCCAGCTTGGCGAGTTGCTGGGAGACGGCGGAGGTGGTGACGTGCAGCCCCGCGGCCGCCCCGCTGACCGAGCCGTGCCGGCAGACGGCGTCGAGGACGCGCAGGCGCTCCAGACTCAACATGTAAGCGATACTAAGCGATGGGTGGTACGAAGTCTCGCTTGTGCTACGTGGTGCGGACGGCCATCGTGGACGCCATGAGCAGCACGATTCCCCGAGGCACCGCCCGGACGGCGTCCACCGTTCCGGCAGCCGCCGTCTCCCCGTCCGCCGACCCGTCGGCCGCCGCCCGCCCCGCCGTCGACTGGCGCCTGCGCTTCGCCGCGCTGTCCCTGATCTGGGGCTTCAGCTTCCTCCTGATCAAGGTGGGCACCGACGGCTACGCGCCGCTGTACGTGACGCTGGGCCGCGTCCTGTTCGGCGCGACCGTACTGCTCACCGTGCTCCTCGTGAAGCGGGACCGGCTGCCGCGCGGTCTGCGCACCTGGGGGCACCTGGCCGTCGCGGCCGTCCTGCTGAACTCGCTCCCCTTCACCCTGTTCTCCTACGCGGAGACGACGATCCCCTCCACGCTGGCCGGCATCTGCAACGCGACCACCCCGCTGTGGGGGATGCTCCTGTCCCTGGTGGCGTTCTCCTCCGACCGGCCCACCCGCCGCCGGTTCGCCGGTCTCGGGCTCGGCTTCGTCGGCGTGCTGGTCGTGCTCGGCGTCTGGCAGGGGTTCTCCGGCCAGGACCCGCGGGGCACGGCGCTGGCCCTGATCGCCTCCTTCAGCTACGCGGTCGGCTGGATCTACGTCGGCCGCACCCTGGGCGGGAGCCCGGCGTCGAAGCTGTCGCTGTCGAGCGCCCAGCTGGCGCTCGCCACCGTGCAACTCGCGGCCGTCACACCCTTCTTCACGGGCTTCCCCCGCTCGTTCCCCCTCGTCCCGCTGCTCGCGGTCCTGGCGCTCGGCGCCCTCGGCACCGGGCTCGCGTTCCTGCTGCAGTACGGCCTGGTCGCCGAGGTCGGGCCGACCACGGCGACGACGGTCACCTACTTCATCCCGGTGGTCGCGACGGCGGCCGGGGTGCTCGTCCTGGGCGAGCACCTGCACTGGAACACCCCGGTCGGCGCGGTGATCGTGCTGGCGGGCGCGGCGCTCGCGCAGAGCCGGTCGCGACGGCGTCAGTCGTAGCGGCGGCCGGTCGGCCCGCTGCCGATCGCCGCGGCGACGGCGTCCGCGACCGCCTCGATGTCGCGGGCGTCGAGCCCGGAGACGGTGACGCGGACGGCGGGCGCGCTGTCCATCCGGAAGCGGGCGCCGGGCGCGACCGCCCAGCCCGCGTGCAGGAGCCGGGAGACCGCGCCCGTCTCGTCCGGGACCGGGATCCACACGTTCATGCCGCTGCGGCCGTGCGCGGCGACCCCCCGCGCGGCGAGCGCCGCGAGGAGCGCGTCCCGGCGCGCCCCGTACGCGCCCGCGACCTCCTGCGGATCGATCGCCCCGGCCCGCCAGAGCTCCACCACCGCGCGCTGCAGCAGGAGGCTGACCCAGCCCGGTCCGAGCCGCTGGCGCCCGCGGACCCGGTCGACGGTGAGCGCATCGCCGGTCAGCAGGGCGAGCCGGAGGTCGGGCCCGTAGGCCTTGGCCACCGAACGGACCAGCGCCCAGTGGTCGGTGGCCCCCGCGACCGGTCGCAGCGGCAGGTCGACCATGCCGTGGCCGTGGTCGTCCTCCACGACCAGCACGGAGCGGTGGCGGACGAGGACGGCGCGCAGCGCGTCCGCCCGGGAGGCGCTGACGGTGGCGCCGGTGGGGTTCTGCGCCCGGCAGGTGATCACCAGCGCCCGCGCGCCGCCGGACAGCGCCCGCTCGACGTCGTCCGGCAGCGGGCCCTCGTCGTCGACGCCCACGGGGACCGCGCGCAGGCCGAGCGCGGGGACGAGGTCGAGGAAGCTGCCCCAGCCGGGGTCCTCGACGGCGACGGCGTCGCCCGGCTTCAGATGCGCGGCCAGGACCCGTTCGATCGCGTCGAGGGCGCCGGAGGTCACGGCGAGCGGGCCGGCGGGGACGCCGTCCGCGGCGAGCGCCCGGGCCGCCGCCTCGGCCAGTTCGGGGACGACGGGGCGGTCGCCGTAGAGGGTGTGCGGGTGCCGGGCGGCCGTGGCGAGGGCGGGGGCGAGGTCCGGGAGCAGCGCGGGGTCGGGGTTGCCCTGGGAGACGTCCCGCACGCCCGGCGGGGCCTCGACGCGGATCGCCTCGCGCCCGGTGCTGGCGGGCCGGGGACGCACCCGGCTGCCGCGGCGGCCGTCGGTCTCGATCACCCCGCGCTCGCGCAGGGTCCGGTACGCGGCGGCGACGGTGTTCGGGTTCACCCCGAGCCGCATGGCCAACTCCCGCATCGGCGGCAGCAGTTGCCCCGGCTGCAGCTCTCCGGATCCCACCGCGCGCTCGATGTCGGCCGAGATCTCCGCCGCACGCCGGCCCGTGATCGTATATTCTCCTAGCACAAACCTCATTATGCACTAGTACAACAGGGGGCCGCAATGACGGACACCACCGCCTACGCACCGACCGACCGCACCGTCCCCACCCGCTCCCGCGACCGGGCCTCCTACGACCGGGCGACCGTGCACGCGATACTCGACGAGGGGTACGTCTGCCACCTCGGCTTCGTCCGCGACGGCGCGCCCGTCGTCCTGCCGACCCTCTACGGCCGCATCGGCGAGCGGCTCTACGTGCACGGCTCGACCGGCTCCCGGCCGCTGCGCTCGGCCGGGCGCGCCGAGGAGGGGCTGCCGGTGTGCGTCACCGTCACCCATGTCGACGGCCTGGTCCTGGCCCGCTCGGCCTTCCACCACTCCCTCAACTACCGGTCGGTCGTGATCCACGGCCTGGCCCGGCAGGTCACCGACGAGGCGGAGAAGCGCGCGGCGCTCGACGCGCTGGTCGAGCAGGTGGTGGCCGGCCGGGCGGCGGACTCCCGCCCGGCCGACGCCAAGGAGCTGGCGGCCACGGCCGTCATCGCGCTCGACCTGACGGAGGTCTCCGCGAAGAGCCGCACCGGCGGCCCGAACGACGAGCCCGCCGACCTCGCGCTGCCGTACTGGAGCGGCGTGGTGCCGCTCACCTACGGCCGCGGCGCCCCGATCCCCTCCACGGACCTGGACCCCGCAGTCCCGCTCCCCGCCTACCTCGCAGCGGGCGCGACCGAGCGCTGACCCGTCCGCGTCTCGGCGACGGCGAGCCCCGCCACCGACGCGAGCAGCACCCCGGTGCCTGCGGCGGTCGCCGGGGTCAGCCGCTCGCCGAGCAGCGCCACCGCGATCACCGCCGCGCTCACCGGCTCCATGAGCATGACCACCGAGACGGTCGCCGAGCGGACGACGGCCGCGCCCGCGAAGTACAGCGCGTAGGCGAGGGCGGTGGGCACGGCGGCGACGTACACGACGAGGAGCAGCACCCGGGCGGCGTCCTCGGCGTGCGGGACCGGCCCCTCGGCCGCGGCGAGCGGGAGGAGGCACAGCGCCCCGACCGCGAACGACCACATCGTGGTGTCGACGGGCGCGACGGCGTCGCCGTCCCGCCCCCAGCGGCGGGTCAGCAGGGTGACGACCGCGTAGCCCGCCGCCGAGAGCAGCGCGAGCAGCACCCCGGCCGGGCGCACGGTGTCCCCGCCGCCGACCAGCGGCAGGGCGAGCCCGGCGAGCGCCCCGAGGATCGCGCACAGGCCGCCGCGTCCCAGGTGTTCGCCCAGGGTCAGGCGGGCGCCGAGAGCGATCAGGACCGGCCCGGCCCCGAGCGCGACGACGGTGCCGACGGCGAGGCCGGTGGCCTCGACGGCGGCGAAGTAGGCGGTCTGGAAGACGGTGAGTCCCAGGCCGAGGACGAGGACGCGCACGGGGCGCGGCCGGGCCGAGGGCCTCGGGCGGCGGGCCCTGCGCAGCTTGGCCGCGCCGCGCAGGGCGAGCAGCAGGGCGAGACCTCCGACGTAGCGCCAGAAGGACAGCGCCAGCGGCCCCATGTCGCTGGAGCGGTACAGCAGGGCGGCGGCCGCGCCCGCCGTGCCCCAGGCCGCACCGGCGACGATCAGACAGAGCAGGCCTCGCCCGACGGGCAGGCCGGAGTGGACGTTCGACACGTGGGTTCTCCGCGAAGTGAGGGACGGAAGGGATCACCGGCTCCGCGCGCGGGCAGCGGCGACCCGCCCGGCGACGTGCCGGGCCCGGTCCGTGACTTCGGTGCCGCGCGCGTCAGGAGGCGGGCGGCGGCGGGAGGACGAGTCCGAAGGGATGCATGATCGCGACCCTAGGAGGCGCGGACGCCGTCGGACAACTCCCTTTCGGGCTCCGGCACCGCCTCGCCGGCGGTCCGGTCGTGGCCCGGTGTCGAGGACTGCGCGATGAACGCGCCGACGAGGACGACGCACCCGCCGACGAGCTGCGGCGCCGAGAGCGCCTCCCCCAGCAGCACCCACGCGAACACCGTCGCGACGACCGCCTCCAGACAGGCCACCACCCCGGCCACCTGCGGGGAGAGCCGCCGGACCGACAGCACTCCGGTCACGTAGGCGAGGACGGTGGCCACGGCGACGATCCAGCCGAGCAGCACCCAGGCCGGCACCGTCGAGCCGTCCATGTCCGCGCCGCCGGCGAGCACCGACCACTCCGCCTGCCAGGGCCGGGCGACCACCGTGAGCACGAGGGCGCCGACCAGGAGGCCGTACGCGATGACCCCGAGCGGGTCCGGGGCGTCCGCGCCGGCGTCGCCGCCCTGGTCGGACAGGACGAAGTAGCCGACCTGGCAGCAGGCCGCGCCGAGCGCGAGGAGCAGCCCGACCGCGTCGAAGCCCAGCCCGGCCCACACCTCGACCACGCACGCGAGGCCGCCGACGGCGAGGACCACGCCGAGCGCGGCGGCCCGCGTCACCGGCCTGCGCTGCACGAACCGCACCCAGCCGAGGACCAGCGCGGGCGCCAGGTACTCGACGAGGAGGGCGACCCCGACCGGGATGCGGGAGATGGCGGCGAAGTAGCAGGCCTGGACGCCGGCCACGGCGAAGAGGCCGAAGCCGGCGAGCAGCAGCGGCCGGTCCCGCACGAGGGCGCGGTGCCGCCAGGCGAGCGGCAGCATGACCAGGGCGGCGCCGGCCACCCGCAGCCACACCACGTGCAGCGGGTCGAGCCCCGCCTCGATGAGCGGCTTGGCCGCGACCCCTGAACCGCCGAACGCGAGCGCCGAGGCCAGGGCGAGGCCCAGGCCGGTGTTCCTACCCCGAGAGACGTGCATCGGCCCATCATGACAGGCGCCGTCAGGAGCGTCGCGCCCCATACCCCTGACGCTCATCTGGTGAGACGGGCGCACGACGACGGCGTCCCGTACGGGTGTCGCGCGGGACGCCGTCGTCGTGCGGGGCGGGGCGAGGGGCGGGGGGCGGGGTTCGCCGCGCCGCGAAGGCCAATGAGCCGCGATTGGACGTGTCGGCCGGCTCCGGCGGCGTCCTAGCGTCGTCCCATGCGGATTCACATCGTCGACGCCTTCACCGACCGCCCCTTTTCGGGCAACCCGGCCGCCGTCCTGATCCTGGACGCCTTCCCGGCCGACGCCTGGCTGCAGCAGGTCGCGGCGGAGGTGAACCTCTCGGAGACCGCCTTCGCCCACCCCCTGCCGCCCGGCGGCGAGGCCGACTGGGCCCTCAGGTGGTTCACGCCGGTCGCGGAGGTGGACCTGTGCGGCCACGCCACCCTGGCCACCGCCCACGTCCTGCACACCACCGGCCGGGCCACCGGCACGCTCCGCTTCGCCACCCGCGGCGGCGTCCTCGCGGCCACCGCCGAGCCGGACGGGACGCTCACCCTGGACTTCCCGACCGCCCCGCTCACCGAGGTCGCCCCGCCCCCGGGGCTGGCCGAGGCGCTGGGCGCGGCCCCGCGGGCGGTCGTGGACACCGGCCCGCACTGCGACGCACTCCTCGTGGAACTGGCCGACGAGCGGGCGGTCCGCGCGCTCGCGCCGGAGCTCCGGGCACTCCCCCGCGACGTGATCGTCACGGCCCGCGCCGAGGACGCCGAGGGCGGCTACGACGTCGTCTCGCGCTGCTTCTTCCCGGCCGTCGGCATCGACGAGGACCCGGTCACCGGCAGCGCGCACACCGCCCTCGCCCCGTACTGGTCGCCCCGGCTGGGGCGGGACGAGCTCACCGGCTACCAGGCGTCCGCGCGCGGCGGCCTGGTGCGCACCGCGCTCAGGGGCGGGCGGACCCTGCTGTCCGGCACCGCCGTCACCGTCCTCGACGGCGAACTGCTCGTCACGCCGTCGGCAGCCAGCTGACGTTGCCGGCGAGCAGGGCGTAGCCCACGAACGCGCCCACGTCGAGCAGGGTGTGGGCCGCCACCAGCGGCCCCACCCGGCCCCACCGGCGGTAGAGCAGCACGAAGACGACGCCCATCACCATGTTGCCGACGAACCCGCCGATGCCCTGGTACAGGTGGTAGGAGCCGCGCAGCACCGAACTCGCCACCAGCGACCGCATCGGCGACCACCCCAAACGGTCCAGCCTGCGCAGGAGGTAGCCCACCACGATCACCTCCTCCAGGACCGAGTTCTGGATCGCGGAGAGGATCAGGACCGGGTACTTCCACCACACCTCGGGCAGCGACTCGGGCACCACCGTCAGGTTGAACCCTGCCGCGCGCATGGCCAGGTAGAAGGCGATGCCCGCGCTGCCGATGCCGGCGGCCACCAGCGCGCCCCGGCCGAGGTCGGACCAGGGGCGGCGGCGGTCGAACCCGAGGGCGCCGAGGCCGGAGCCCTCGCGGACCAGCAGGTGCCAGACGAGGGCCACCGGGACCAGCGAGCTGGAGATCGAGAACAGCTGCCAGGCGAGATCCAGCCACGGCCGACCCGGTGCGCGCGAGCCGTTGAGCGTCGCCGCCTGGTCGGCGAGACCGCCCGGCTCGGTGACCGATCCGACGAAGCTGATCAGCGCCGAGAGCGCGCTGGCACCCAGTGACAGGGCCAGGACCAGCAGGAGTTCGTCCCGGAGGATCCGCCGCGGAAGGCCCTGTTCGGGAAAGGGTCCGGCCATGTCGCGCGCCTCGGCCTGCACTCTGCCTCCACTTGTCCGATCGCCCCTCGCGGCCCCGTGGACCCGGCTACTGTCTCGCATGCGAGTCCGGAGACGTGGCACCGGCCGGGTGCCGGGTCGACTCGACGGAGGGGCGCCACCACCATGGGACGTCACAGCTTGCCCGACGTGCGGCCGGAGCCCGCACCGGGGGTGCCCGCCCGGGCGCGTCGCCGTGGCGCGGCGGTCGCCGTCGCGGTGGTGCTGTGCGTCGCCGGCGTCGCCGCGGCCGCCGTTCAGACGGGCCTCGTCGCCTTCACCCCGACCTGCGAGGCCCGCGCCGTACGCGTCGACGTCGCGGCCTCTCCCGACATGGCCCCCGCGCTCCGCGCCGCGGCGCGGTACGTGCGGACGAATGACGTGCGGACCGACGGGCGGTGCCTGGAGGTCCATGTCTCCGCGCGGGAGTCCCACAAGGTGGCGGACGCGGTCGCAGGCCGCACCCTGGACCGGGACATCGAGGTGTGGGTGCCGGACTCGGAGCTGTGGCTGCGGCGGGCCGCGGCCGGCGGGTCGGGCATCCCGCTGTCGGCGGCGGGCAACTTCGCCTGCACCCCGGTGACGGTGGCGGCGGCCCGCACGACGGCGACCGGCCTCGGCTGGCCGGGGCGGTCGTACTCCTGGGCGGAGCTGGCGACGCTCGCCACCACCACGGACCGCCTCCGGCTCGGCGCGGCGGACCCCGCCCGCAGCGCGACGGGCCTCCTCGCCCTGAGCACCCTCGGGACGTCCGTCGCCCCGCGCGGCGACGACGGCCAGACCCTCCTCGCCGGGACCGCGATGCTCCTCTCGGAGCATCTGTCGCCCGGTGACGGGGAGGCTGTGGAGATCCTGGACCGCGGCGCGCCGGGGAGCGAGGACGGCGCTCCGGCGGCGAACCGCGGGCTGATCCTCAGCGAGCAGGCGGCGTTCACCCACAACCTGGCCGCCGGCGAGGACCTGGCGCTCTTCCACCCCTCGGACGGCGGGCCCGCCCTGGACTACCCGTTCACCCTGGTCGACGAGACGTCGATGACCACCGACGAGCTCCGCGCCGCGACCCGCTTCCTCACCCTGCTGAGCGAGCCGCCGGGCCTGCGGATCCTGCGCGAGCACGGCTTCCGCACCGACCGGGAGCCGGCCGCCGCGCTCGTCCGCCGGGCCGGCGGCTCCGAGCGGCAGCCCGTGCGCGCCGTGGCGGCCGCCCCGCCCTCGGCCGAGGCGGTGCGCGGCACCCTCGCGATGTGGACGATCGTCGTGCAGAGCGCCCGGCTCACGGCCGTCGTCGACGCCTCGGCGTCCATGGCCGAGCCCGTGACCGGGCGCGACGGGAGCCGGATGGACGTCACCAAGGCGTCGCTGCAGCGGGCGCTGTCGCACTTCACCCAGGACGACGAGGTCGGCCTGTGGGAGTTCTCCACCCGGCTGGCCGGGGACCGCGACTACGAGGAGCTCGTACCGACCGCCCGGCTCGGCGACAGCACCGGCAGCGGCGCGTCCCAACGCACCCTGCTCACCCGCGCCTTCGCCGCCCTGCAGCCCCGCCCCGACGGCGCGACCGGCCTCCACGACACCACCCTGGCCGCCTACCGGGCTAGCCTGGACGGCTACGTCAGCGGGAAGTTCAACGCGCTCGTCGTCCTGACCGACGGGAGGAACGAGGACCCCGGCAGCATCTCGCGCCGCACGCTGATCACGCGGCTGGAGGAACTCGCCGACGACAAGCGCCCGGTGCCGATCGTCGCCGTCGCGGTGGGCCCCGACGCCTCACGGGACGAGGTGCACGCGATCGCGAGGGCGACCGGCGGAGCCGGGTACGCCGTCAGCGACCCGGCCGAGATCGACACCGTCCTGCTGCGGGCGATCACCGCGGCGGCCGCCGCCCGCGGCTGAGGGGCGTCCGCCCGCGGCTAGCGGTGGCCGCCCAGGCCGATGCTCCAGGTGTGCACCGGCTCCCCGGCGTGCATGAGTTCGGCGTACCTGCGGGTCGTGGCCGCCAGCGCGTCCTCGCGCTCCAGGCCCTCGGCCAGCGCCCGGCGGAAGGTGGCGCGCTGCCAGGACGCCCCGTTGACCCGTCGGCGGCACCGCTCGGCGATCACCCCGAGGTACAGGTCCCGGTCGGCGGGGGCCACCCCCCAGGCGTCGAGGCCGGCCGCGGCCAGCGGCAGCAGCTCCTCGCGGACGAGGTCCACCGCCGGCACCTTCGCCAGCCCCCCGGAGCGGCCCCGGCGCGGCCACTCGAACTCGGCGTCGATGCCGTGCCGGCAGGCCGCGTCGAAGTTGGCGGCGGCCGTCTCGAACGGCATCCGCGTCCACACCGGACGCGACTCCTCCGCCAGGGCGCGCACCAGGCCGTAGTAGAAGGCCGCGTTGGCGACCACGTCGGTCACCGTCGGCCCGGCCGGCAGCACCCGGTTCTCCACCCGCAGGTGCGGGACGCCGTCGGCGATGTCGTAGACGGGGCGGTTCCAGCGGTAGACCGTCCCGTTGTGCAGCACGAGTTCGGAGAGGCTCGGGACGCCGCCGGCGTCGAGCACCTCCAGCGGGTCCTCCTCGTCGCAGATCGGCAGCAGCGGCGGAAAGTAGCGCACGTTCTCCTCGAACAGCTCGTACGCGCTGCTCACCCACCGCTCCCCGAACCAGGTCCGCGGACGGACGCCCTGCGCCGCCAGTTCGGGTGGTCGGACGTCCGTGGCCTGCGTGAACAGCGGCGGGCGGGACTCGCTCCACAGTTCGCGGCCGAAGAGGAAGGGGGAGTTGGCGCCGACGGCGATCTGCGGTCCGGTCACGGCCTGCGCCGCGTTCCACACGTCGGCGAACCGCGACGGCGTCACCTGCAGGTGCAGCTGCACCGAGGTGCAGGCCGCCTCCGGGGCGATCGACCCCGAGGTCGAGCGGAGGCGCTCGACGCCCTCGATGTCGAGGACGAAGTCCTCCCCGCGGGCTGCGACCATCGAGTCGTTCAGCAGGGTGTAGCGGTCGACGTCGGAGAGGTTCGCGGAGACCAGGTCATGGCGTTCGAGTGTCGGCAGTATGCCGATCATGACGATTCCCGCATTCACCTCCTGCGCTTTCCGGTGGGCGTAGGAGAGGCCGGCGCGCAGCTCCTCGGCGAGCTGGTCGAGAACCCGGTCGCCCAACCGGTGCGGGGCGATATTCACTTCGAGGTTGAACATTCCGAGCTCGGTCTGGAAATCCTTGCTCGCGATCCGTTCCAGTACTTCGGCATTCATCATCCGCGGCATGCCGTCAGCCCCCGCGAGATTCAGCTCGATCTCCAGCCCCATCAGATTCCGGGGACGGTCGAACCGCTCCTCCGCCAGCAGCCGCTCCAGGCCCTGCAGACACGTGCGGAGCTTCTCGCGGTACTCCTGCCGGTCGGACAGGTCGATCCCGCCCGCGTCGACCTTCTCCCCCATGAAGTGTCCCTCCTAGGCCCGGCCCGCCCGTCCCGGCGGCCGCGTACGGTGGATGATGCCCCGGCGTTGTGATCGATAACGCCTGCCGACTGCCCCGTGACCGCTAGACTCAACCGTGCGCGCACGACGGCACATTCGACTGGCATACGTCATTTGCTTCGTGACGCCCTGCGAAAACAGCGATACGGCGGTGGCGAAAAAGCCGACGAGATCCAGCCTACCGACGCGCCGGGCCAATTCGAGGTCAGCGACGCACGGGTCGGGAAATGCCTGGAACGGGGGCGGCGGCGCGCGGCCGAATTGCCCCTTGCTTGCAATGCGCCGGACAGCTAGCCGAAACACGCTGCGAACACGTGTCGTATAAACTCCGCGAAACGAGGCGGAGAAGCGGCACCCGGTGCCCTCGTACCGTGCCGTCGTTCCTCGTCGGATCCCGAAGCTGACAGCGCCGTCGCACGCCCCGCCCCCCGCGTCCCCCGTGCCTGTCGAAGAATGAGAGGCGACCCACCATGCCGCTGCACGTCCACCCGGCTCCCGCGCCCGCCCTGCGCAGCGTCCTCGCGGCCCTCGCGTCCCCCACCGCCGTCCGCGAGGCCCGCACCCCCGCCCTGCGCTCCGCCCAGACCCCCACCCGACCCGAACTCCCGCTTCCGGTGCACGTGTTGGACCGGGTCACCGGGACGGACGCCGCTCCGCGCACCCGGCTCACCGGCTGGCGCTTCCTGGTCCGCTGCGAGGGGCGTTCCGTCGCGGCGGCGGAGACCGCGCTCACGGCCGACGGCTGGACCTTCTCGCACTTCTTCGAGGGCCCCTACCTCGCCTCGACGGAACGCGCGCTGCGGCAGGCGGACGCGCTGGGCACCCCGTACCAGCCCCGCCTGCTGTCCGTGCCCGAGCTGTACATGCTGACCCTGTGGCTGCACGCCGACCCCTCGGCGGACGCCGCCGCGGGCGCCCCCGGCGGCGCGGACCTGCTGGTCCCGCTGGCACCGGCCCCGCCCGGGATCGCGGCGCACCGCCCGCACCGGGTCGCGGAGCTGCTCCCGATGGTCTCGCTGCGCCTCTCCCCCGCCCCCCTCCTCGGCACCCCCGCCTGACGGCCCCTCCTAGTCCGAACGGGCCACCCCCAACCACCCGAAAGGACGGGGTAGTTGCGCTGAACCGTCCGCGCGGGTGACACGTCATGAATGGGTAGGAGCAGCTGCCGCGAAATCCCTGCGGATCGACGCCCGTGGGGCAACACTGGAACCGGACCGACCTGACTGATACGGGGGGCGGCCATGAACGACGCACCGAGCCGCAGGACACCGACCACAACGCAGCGAAAGAACCCACCCATGTGCCAGCACCAGCCCGCCTGCCCGACCGCAGCCTCCGCCGACCGGGAGGCCGCCCGCCTCCTGGCCCACCACCCCGAACAGGGCTGGAGCCTGCTGTGCAACGGTGTCCTCCTGTTCGAGGACACCGGCGAGCTGCTGCCGGACGGCCGGATCATCGCTCCCCACCGCCCGATGGGCGCGGTGGTGACGGCGGCGTAGCCACTGCCCCGGCGCGGGGGCCGGGACATGCGGGAGGGCCGGTACGGAAGGACGTTCTTCCGTACCGGCC
>NZ_JBHWZH010000025.1:0-56911 GCF_042728285.1 Streptomyces sp. NPDC060194
GGCTATAGCTCAGTTGGTAGAGCGCCTGCATGGCATGCAGGAGGTCAGGAGTTCAATTCTCCTTAGCTCCACACCCCAAGGATCCCGCCCGGTCACCTCGACCGGGCGGGATTCCGCGTTTCCGGGTCAACCCCGGCCGCTGCCCAGCGCCTTGCGCACGGGCGAGGGGAGCACGGCCCGCGCGGGCCGCGCCGCCCGCTCCCCGGCGCCGCCCTGCTCCTGCTCGATGCGCAGCGCCAGCGCGGGGCACCGGCGCACCGCCCGCTGGGCCCGGCCCCGCAGGTGCTCGGGGACGGCGGCGTCGGCGAGGGCGGGGTAGCCGTCGGGGCCGAGCCGGATCAGCTCGGGGACGAGGCCCGCGCACAGCCCGTGGCCCTCGCACAGCGTCCAGTCGACGTGGAGCTTCTCGCCGGAGGGCAGGCCCTCCTCCTGGTAGCCGGGCATCGGCAGCGGCAGCACGCCCGTCGTCTCGCGGCCGCAGCCGCCGCTCAGGACGTGGGCGGCCAGGTCGTCGGTGAACGCCTGGAGGGTGGACTGGTAGAAGCGCACCGAGCCGTCGGGGTGCTTGCACGCCCCGCGGCCCTTCACCGCCTGGGTGATCTGCCGCAGGGACTCCAGGGCGGCCTGTCCGCCGCCCTGGATCAGCTCGGCGAGCTTCCCGGCCGCCGACGGCAGGCCGAGCTTGCAGGGGCCGCACTGCCCGGCCGTCTCGGCGGCCAGCCAGTTCGCCACCCGCAGCGACTCGCCGAGCGGGCACGTCTCCGGGCCGATCGGCAGGATCGCGCCCGCGCCCAGCGAGCCGCCGACGGCCGCGAGCGAGGCCTTGGAGACCACCGCGTCGTGGGCGGCCACCGCGTCGATCCACTGCCCGTGGTAGCCGCCGGTCAGGACGCCCTGCGGGAGCGGGGGAGCGCCCGCGAGCTGCAGGACGTAGCGCAGCGGCACCCCGGTGGGCACCTCGACGACCATCGGCCGGGCGACGGCCCCGGAGATCGTCAGCAGGACGGTTCCCGGCTCCTCGGCGAGCCCCGTCGCCCGGTAGCGCAGGGCGCCGATCCGGGCGGCGACGGCGATCTGCGCGAACGTCTCGGTGTTGGAGAGCAGGGTCGGCGCGCCGCCGACGCCCGACTCCGCGGCCCGGGAGCGGCGGCCCGGCGGCAGCGCGGGGCCGCCGTCCGCGGCGCGGATCAGCGAGGACGCCTCGCCGGAGACCATCCGCTCGGGGGTGCGCACGATCCGGGCCCGCAGCGGGGCGCCGCGGCGGTCGCTCAGCCCGCGCTCGGCGAAGGCCTTGCGGATCGACGCCTCGGTGGAGTTGCGGGTCACGCCGACGATCAGGGTGCGGGCGCCGAGCGCCTCGGCGGCGAGCAGGGCGCCGTCCAGGACCAGGTGCGGGGCCCGGTTCAGCATCACGGTGTCCTTGCGGCAGGCGGGTTCGCCCTCGCTGCCGTTGATCACGACGACCGGGCGGACACCGCGCCGGATCGCTGACTTCGCGACGGCGCGCAGCTTGCGGCCGAAGGGGAACCCGGCGCCGCCGCGGCCGGTGAGGCCGATGTCCTCGGCGAGTTCGGCGAGCCGCTCGCCGGTCATCGGGGCGAGCGGACCGTGCACCTTGAGGTGCATGCCGAGATCGAGCCGGTCGACGAGGTCGAAGCCGGCGGTCAGCTGGGGGAGGCCGACCACGCGGACCTCGGGCACGTCGGGGAGGGGGATGTTCAAGGCCGGTCTCCTGCGGGGGTGGACCAGGGCTCACCGGGGGGCGGGGGGTAGAGCGGGGCGGTGGCCGGCTGGGTGTCGTCGAGGGCGGACGGGGGCGGCGGCGAGGGGGTGGGCCACCGGGGGGCCGCCGCCTGCGGGGCGGGGGTCTGGAAGAGCGGGTCGTGGACGGCCCCCTCGTACGGCGCGTAGGGCGCGCGCGGAGGGGTCGCGTAGGGGTCGCGGCCGCCCGGGACGCCGTAGGGGTCCTGGAAGATCGGCAGCTCCTCGGTCATGGGGACGCGCTCGGCCAGCGGGGGGTCGGTCGGCGCCGAGGGGCCGCGCGGGGGCGGGTCGGCCGGCGGGAAGCCGGCGGAGCGGAAGACGGGGTCGGTGCGGACGGAGGAGGCGGGCGCGTCGCGGCGGGTCCGCGAGCCCCTGCCGTCCTGGGGGACCGGGCGGGAGCCGGGGAGCGGGGCGTGCATCGGGTCGCGCGGGCCGGTCCGCGGGGCGCGCTCCGCCCCGCGCGCCGGGTCGCGGGTCAGGTCGGCGACGTACCCGCGCACCTCGCGCTTGACGGACTCCGGCAGCAGTCGGGCGACGAGGGCGACCGCGACCGCGGCCAGGCACAGGCAGTACATGACGACGACCCAGGTGGCGGGGGCGCGCCCCGCGTACAGGCCGTGCACCAGGGCGGAGCACCAGGCGGGGTAGGCGAGGGCGTGCAGGGCGCGCCAGCGGCCGGCGACGGTCCGGTCGGGGCTCGCGAACGCGCTCCTGAGGACGCCGGTCGCGGCGGTGGTGACCATGAGGAAGCCGGCCAGCGAACCGAGGCCGATCAGGGCCCCGGACCCGGTGACGCCGAGTCCGAAGGGGAGCAGCGCCCCGATGAGGGCGACGTGGCCGAGGGCGACCTTGAGGGCCGCGTGCAGCAGCATGAAGCCGAGGGAGGCGACGGCGGTCGCGCGGTGGATGCCCTGGGCGAGGATGCGCTGGCGGGGGTCCAGGAGGAGCCGGTCCCTGGCGAGGAGCCCCCAGGCGACCGCGGAGGTCAGGGAGACCAGGGAGAGCACGCCGCTGGTGAAGTCCAGGGCGGCCCGCAGACTGTCGCTCGCGGTGGCCGCGAGCACGGGTATCAGGATCAACAGGGCCGCGGTGGAGCCGATCTGCAGCGGCCGGCTCGGCACGGCGGTGTTTCGGATCTTGCGGTCAGGGCTCATGGAGGCGACTCCGAACGGATCGGGAAAGCGGTCCCGGCTCCGCACTCTAGGTCGCGCTATACCGGTCAGTACGAGGTTTGAGTTATTGCGTCGTTATCAAGTGGGCACCGGCATCTGGTGTTGTCCGGGTAGCGGGTGGTACGCGGGGTAAGCCCGCACGGAGAGTCCTTGATCGTGTGCGCTGCGGGGCACCCTGCGCGTGCCCTACGGGCCCCGGCCGGAACGCGCTGCGGCCCCGCGCCGCGCTGCGGTACCCTGACGCCATGCGTGCCGTACGACTTCTGCTTAGCGGGCCGCACTGATCAGTCCCGGCGGATGATCCCTCCCGTGGTGAGGTGATCCGCGCGGAATCAGTGTGGCTGTCCCCTCCTGTGCGAGGGGATTTCTGTTTTCCGCGTATGTGCCGGCCGCTCGCAGAGACGATCGATGGAGCTTCAGGAATCATGACCGAGACGAATTCGGCTGCCGAGTCCGCAGCCCAGCAGTCCGCCGCGCCGTTCAAGTACGTCGCGGCGCTGGCGGCCGACATCGAGGCGCGCTGGCAGGACGTCTGGGAGGCGGAGGGCACCTACGAGGCGCCCAACCCCCGCGGCGACCTGGCGGGCGCCGACGCCGCCGCGCGGGCGCTGGCCGAGCGGCCCGAGAAGTTCATCATGGACATGTTCCCGTACCCGTCGGGCGCCGGCCTGCACGTGGGCCACCCGCTGGGGTACATCGCCACCGACGTCTTCGCCCGCTACCAGCGGATGAACGGCCACAACGTCCTGCACACGCTGGGCTTCGACGCCTTCGGCCTGCCCGCCGAGCAGCACGCCGTCGCCACCGGCACGCACCCGCGGATCTCCACCGAGGCCGCCATGGACAACATGCGCGGCCAGCTGCGCCGGCTGGGCCTGGGCCACGACAAGCGCCGGTCGATCGCCACGATCGACCCGGAGTACTACCGGTGGACCCAGTGGATCTTCCTGCAGATCTTCAACTCCTGGTACGACACCGAGGCCGGGCGCGCGCGCCCGATCGACGAGCTGGTCGCACAGTTCGCCGACGGCTCCCGTGAGGTCCCCGGGGGCCGCTCCTGGGACGCGCTGACCGCCGTCGAGCGCGCGGACGTGCTGAGCGGGTACCGGCTGGCCTACGCCTCGGACGCGCCCGTCAACTGGTGCCCGGGCCTGGGCACCGTGCTGGCCAACGAGGAGGTCACCGCCGAGGGCCGCTCCGAGCGCGGCAACTTCCCCGTCTTCAAGTCCAAGCTGCGCCAGTGGAACATGCGCATCACCGCCTACGCCGACCGGCTGCTGAGCGACCTGGAGCCGCTGGACTGGCCCGAGGCGATCAAGCTGCAGCAGCGGAACTGGATCGGCCGCTCCGAGGGCGCGCGGGTCGACTTCCCGGTGGGCGACCGCGCGATCACCGTCTTCACCACCCGCCACGACACCCTGTTCGGCGCCACCTACATGGTCCTGGCCCCCGAGCACGAGCTGGTCGACGCGATCGTGCCCGACGCCTGGCCCGAGGGCACACACGAGGTGTGGACCGGCGGCCACGGCACCCCCGCCGAGGCCGTCGCCAAGTACCGCGCGTTCGCCGCGTCGAAGTCCGACGTCGAGCGGCAGGCCGACGCCAAGGAGAAGACTGGCGTCTTCACCGGCGCGTACGCGACCAACCCGGTCAGCGGCGAGCAGGTCCCCGTCTTCGTCGCCGACTACGTCCTGATGGGCTACGGCACCGGCGCCATCATGGCCGTCCCCGCCCACGACGCCCGCGACTTCGCGTTCGCGCGCGCCTTCGAGCTGCCGATGCGCTGCGTCGTCCAGCCCTCCGACGGCCGCGGCGAGGACACGACGACGTGGGAGGACGCGTTCGTCTCCTCCGACGCGCACCTGGTCAACTCGGCCAACGCGGACGTCTCCCTGGACGGCCTGGGCGTCGCCGAGGCCAAGGAGCGCGTCACCGCCTGGCTGACGGAGCACGGCGTCGGCGAGGGCACCGTCAACTTCCGCCTGCGCGACTGGCTGTTCAGCCGCCAGCGCTACTGGGGCGAGCCCTTCCCGCTGGTCTACGACGAGGACGGCGTCGCCCACGCGCTGCCCGAGTCGATGCTGCCCCTGGAGCTGCCGGAGGTCGACGACTACAGCCCGCGGACCTTCGAGCCCGACGACGCCGCCTCGCAGCCCGAGACGCCGCTGTCGCGGAACGAGGAGTGGGTGAACGTCACCCTGGACCTGGGCGACGGCTTTGGCCCGCGCACGTACCGCCGCGAGACCAACACCATGCCCAACTGGGCCGGTTCCTGCTGGTACGAGCTGCGCTACCTGGACCCGCACAACAGCGAGCGGCTGGTCGACCCCGACATCGAGCGCTACTGGATGGGCCCCCGCGAGGACCGGCCGCTCGGCGGCGTCGACCTGTACGTGGGCGGCGCGGAGCACGCCGTGCTGCACCTGCTGTACGCGCGGTTCTGGTCGAAGGTGCTGTTCGACCTGGGCCACGTCTCGTCCGCCGAGCCGTTCCACAAGCTGTACAACCAGGGCATGATCCAGGCGTTCGTCTACCGGGACGGCCGCGGCTTCCCGGTGCCGGCGACGGAGGTCGAGGAGCGGGACGGGCAGTTCTTCTTCGCGGGCGAGCCGGTGAAGCGCGAGCTGGGCAAGATGGGCAAGTCCCTGAAGAACGCCGTCACCCCGGACGAGATCTGCGTCGAGTACGGGGCGGACACCCTGCGCCTGTACGAGATGGCGATGGGCCCCCTGGACGTCTCCCGCCCCTGGGACACCCGCGCGGTCGTCGGCCAGTACCGGCTGCTGCAGCGGCTGTGGCGCAACATCGTCGACGAGACGACCGGCGAGGTCACCGTCGTCGACACCGCCCCGGACGAGCCGACGCTGCGCGCCCTGCACAAGGCGATCGACGGGGTGGGCAAGGACCTGGACGGGATGCGGTTCAACACCGCGATCGCCAAGGTCACCGAGCTGAACAACTTCCTGACCAAGGCGGGCGCGCCGCTGTCCCGCCCGGTCGCGGAGTCGCTGGTGCTGCTGGTCGCCCCGCTGGCCCCGCACATCGCCGAGGAGCTGTGGCACAAGCTGGGCCACGGCGACTCGGTCGTGCACCAGGACTTCCCCGTCGCCGACCCGGTGTACGCGGTCGCGGAGTCGGTGACCTGCGTCGTGCAGATCAAGGGCAAGGTCAGGGCGCGCCTGGAGGTGTCCCCGTCGATCACCGACGAGGAGCTGGAGGCGCTGGCGCTGGGCGACGAGGCCGTCGTCGCGGCGCTGGGCGGCGCGGGCGTGCGGAAGGTCATCGTGCGGGCGCCGAAGCTGGTGAACATCGTCCCGGCGTAGGTCCGGTCGCGGCGCGGGGGCGGTCCGGGGTCGGGGGCCCCGGCGCGGGGCGGTCCCGGCTCGCGGGCCGGCCTAAGGGTTGTTCCCTACGGGCAGGTTGGGGGTTCCTCGGGAACCCTCGGCCTGCCCGTGTGCGTTTACGGTGGGAGTGGACGTCCCCGATGCTTGGAGGAGCACCCGTGGAAGCCGTGATCGCCGTCGTGGCGCTGCTCTTCGTGCTGTTCCTCGCCGCGGGGGTGTACGCGACGGTGAAGGCCGTGGGCGCCGCCAAGCGCGGCGTGGACCGCACGGTCAGCCAGGCCCGGCGGACCTACGAGGACACCGCGCTGCGCGCGAAGACCTACACCCAGGGAGGTGCGGCCGGCGCGCTCGCCGAGCTGCGGCTGTCCCTGCGCACCTCGATGCGCTCCACCCAGGACGCCCTCGCGGCGTCCCCGGTCGAGGACGGGTCGTTGACCGAGTCCAAGGAGCTCTTCGCCCGCCTCAGCGAGCACGGGCACGCCCTCGACGGGGAGCTGAGGCTGCTCGAACGCGACCCGGACCGGGCCAGGATCTCCGAGCGGCTGCCCGACCTGAAGGAGCGCACCGAGCGGATCGTGCACGCCGCCGACTCGATGCGGTGGGCGGTCCGCGACCGCGCGCGGAAGTTCGCCGACGACGACCTGGCCTCGCTGAGCGCGCAGATCGAGGTCGAGTCCGGGGCGCTGCGGCACTGGGCGACCGAGGGCGGCGCGGCGAGTCCGGCCGACGAACTGGCCGAGCTGGACCGGCAGCCGTGGCCGGAACCCGCCGGGCGCGAGGGCTCGGCGGCGGCTGGGGGAGAGGCGGGGGCCCAAGGGGCCACGCTCGCCGACCCGCAGGCGATCACGGCGGGCGGGCGGCCCGGCCCGTACCCCTGGGAGGAGCGGCGCGAGCCCGTCGCGGAACGGGTCGCGGACCCGCGCGCCCGCACCGAGGACTGGGCGGAGCGCAAGCGGCGGCGGCCGAGCGGCGACGTCTGAGGGGCCCCGGCCGAGCGGCTTTCGCGGCCGGCGGTGGTCGGCGGGTGCAGCGCGGGGGGTGCGGCTCGGACGGCGCGTCCCGGAAGGTGCGTCCCGGAAGGTGCTCCTCGGCGGGTGCGGCGCGGACCCCAGGCGTCCGGGCGGCGACGGCGGTGGTGCCGGCGGGTGAGCGGCGGGTGCCGGCCGGTGCGGGGCCGGGCTGCCGCTGCGGGCCCCGGACGGGTAACCTCCGACTCATGTCCCGCCATGTCGCGATCGTCACCGATTCCACGGCCTACCTGCCGCAGCGGGAGATGGAGCGGCACGGCATCACCGCGGTCCCGCTGACCGTCGTCCTCGGCGACCGTGCGCTGGAGGAGGGCACCGAGATCTCCGCCCGCTCGCTGGCGGAGGCGCTCCAGAAGCGCCGCTCGGTCACCACCTCGCGACCCGCCCCCGAGGTCTTCGCGCGCACGTACCGCGCGCTCGCCGGGTCGGGGGCCGAGGAGATCGTCTCCCTGCACCTGTCCGCCGAGTTCTCCGGCACCTACGACGCCGCCGTCCTCGCCGCGCGGGAGGCGCCGGTGCCGGTGCGGGTGGTGGACACCGGGATGGTCGCGATGGCGCTCGGCTTCTGCGCGCTGACCGCGGCGCGGACGGCGGAGGCGGGCGGCAGCCTCGACGAGACGGTGGCCGCCGCCCAGAAGCGCGCGGCCGGCACCTCGGCGTACTTCTACGTCGACACCCTCGACTACCTGCGGCGGGGCGGGCGCATCGGCGCGGCGCAGGCGCTGCTCGGCTCCGCGCTCGCGGTCAAGCCGCTGCTCGAACTGGAGGGCGGGCGGATCGAGTTGCGCGAGAAGGTGCGCACGGCGTCCCGGGCGATCGCGCGCCTGGAGGAGGTCGCCGTCGAGCGTGCGGGGGCGGCGGACGTCGACATCGCCGTCCACCATCTCGCCTCGCCCGACCGGGCGGAGGCGCTCGCCGAGCGGCTCCGCGAGCGGGTGCCGGGGCTCGGTGCGCTGCACGTGAGCGAGGTCGGCGCGGTCATCGGGGCGCACACGGGCCCGGGGCTGCTGGGAGCGGTCGTCTCGGCGCGGTGAGGCGGGGCGCGGCGCGCGGTCCGACGCGCGGTGCCGGGCGTGCGGTCAAGGGGCCGTCCGAGTGAGCTGAGTTGTCCACAGGCCGCGGTTATCCACCAAGATCAACAGTGGGGTGGGGGGCTGCATACCGTTGCGGGCATGACTCCTTCTGCAGCGAACACCCAGGCGGTTGACCGGCTTTCGGCGGTGGGGACGGATCGTGGCCCCGGCTCCGTTTGCCGTCCCGACTTCGGCTCCGGCTCCGGCACGGCGAGCAGTGGGCCGGGGCGGGGCCTCGCGTCCGACGGACGGGTCCGGCGGCGCCGGCGCGGGGCCGGTACGGGGCCCGGGCGGCGGACGGACCGGTTCGGCGGGCGGGGGCGGGCGGGGCCGGGACATCCCTCGGCGGAGGCGCTGCGGCTGCGCGCGGAGGCGTTGTTCGTGGGTGCGGTGGGTGCGGTGGGTGCGGTGGGGCCGCCTGCCGGGGCCGCGGTGCCGGTGGTCGACGAGTCGCCGCCGCCCGTCGGTGGGCCGCCTCCGCCCGTCGAGGTGCCGCCCCGACCCGCGGGCGCGGTCGCCGCGCGGGAGGCGTTGCGGCGGGCGCGGGAGGCGCAGGAGCTGAGGGTCCGTGAGGAGGCCGACCGGCGCGCGGCGCGGGTCCGGGCGCGGGAGGCGGCGGGGGCGGAGCTCGCCGAGCGGCGCAGGGCGCGGGACGGGGAGGAAGGGGTGGGCCCCGAGGGCGGGGAGTGCCGCGGAAGCGCGGCCGCTCCCGGGTTGCCCCGGGCGCACGGCAGCGCGGCGGTCCCGCGGGAGGATGCCGCCGTATTGGCGGGCGGGGACAGTCCCTCCGCACCCACCGGCCGTCCCGGGGCGCACCGCCGGACGCGGGTCCCGGCCGTCCCCGCCGGGGAGCGGGTGCGGCTGCTGCTCGCCGAGCGGTTGCCGTTGTGGGTGCAGGCCCGGTGCGGGATGGGGCGGCGGAACCTGGTCGCGCTCGCCGTGCTGCTCTCGGTGGGCACGGCGTTCGCGGTGCAGCACTTCTGGTCGGGGCGGCCGGAGGCGGTGCGGGCGCCCGAGGTCGTGGGGGCGCGAGCCGCGGTGCCGGCGGCCGGGCCGGAAGCGGCCGCGACCGGCCGGGGCGGTCCCGCGGAGTTCGGCGAGGCCGTCGTCCCGGCCGGCGGGGCGGCGGACGCCCCGGCGGGCGGCTCCGGGGCGCGCGGTGCGCGGCTCGTGGTGGACGTGGGCGGCAAGGTCCGCGAGCCCGGCGTCTACCGGCTGCCGGCCGGCTCCAGGGTCGCCGACGCGCTGCGCGCGGCGGGCGGGGTGAAGGCCGGGGCGGACACCGGGGGACTCAACCGGGCCCGGCTGCTCGTCGACGGCGAACAGGTGATCGCCGGCGGCCCCGCGGCACCGGGTCCGCCGCCTCCCGCCGGCGGTCCGGCCGCGCCCGCCGCCGGACCGGTCTCCCTCAACACCGCCACCGTCGAGCAGCTCGACGCCCTCCCGGGCGTCGGACCGGTCCTCGCGCAGCACATCCTCGACTTCCGCACCCAGAACGGCGGGTTCCGGTCCCTCGACCAGCTCCGCGAGGTCAACGGCATCGGAGACCGGCGGTTCGCCGACCTGAAGAACCTCGTCCAGCCATGACCACGCCGGGCCGACAGGGGGAGCCGGAGCCCCAGGGGGCGCCGAGTGGGCGGCCCGGCACGGTGGGAGGGGCGACGGGCCCGCCGGGCGGGGCGGCCGGGCGGGAGCGGGCGGCCGTGCACGCCGCGTCCGGGCACCGGCTCGGGGCGTCGAACCCGCGGCGGGAGGACGGGCCGGCCGATCTGCGGCTGGTGGCGCCCGCGCTGGCCGGGTGGGCGGCGGCCGCGGTGGCGGTGGGGGTGCCGGGGGTCTGGACGGTGGTCGGGGCCGGGGTCTGCGGGGTGGCGGCCGTGGCGCTGCTGCGCGCGCCGCGAGGGGTGCGGGGGCGCGGAGCGGGCCCGGGGCTCGTGGCCTGGGCGGCGACCCTGCTGTGCGCGGCGCTCCTCGGTGTCACCGCCGCCCTGCACGCCGCCGACCTGCACCGGGGCCCCGTCCCCGGCCTCGCCGCCGCGTTCGCCCACGCCGAGGCGGAGGTGCGGGTGACGGGCGACCCGCGGCTGGTGCGGCCGAAGGCGGCGGGTGCGGTGGTGATGCCGGCGGTGATCGTGATCGCCGGGGAGGTCACCCGGGTCGAGGCGGGAGGCGTCGTCACCCGGACCCGGACCCCGGTGCGGCTCGTGGCGCGGGACCGGGCCTGGCTGGGGCTGCTGCCCTCCACGCGGGTGCGGGTGCACGCCCGGTTCGCGCCCGCCCGCGAGGGGGAGCGCAGCGCGGCCGTGCTGCGGGTGACCGGCAAGGGTCCGCCCCGGACCGTCGCACCGCCGACCGCGCTCCAGACCAGGGCCGGGGAGCTCCGGGCCGGCCTGCGCGAGGCCACCGACGGGCTGCCGCCGGACGCCCGCGCCCTGCTGCCGGGCCTGGTGGTGGGCGACACCTCCCGCGTCCCGCCGGACCTGGAGGAGGCCTTCCAGGCCACCGACCTGACGCACCTGCTGGCCGTCTCCGGCTCCAACCTGACCATCGTGCTCGTGCTGCTCATCGGGCCCCCGGGGCTGGCGCTGCGGGCCGAGCGGCGCGGGCTCGCGCCCCGGCTCGGGATCCCGCTGCGGGCCACCGCGCTGCTCGGCGGTGTGCTGACGCTGGCATTCGTGATCGTGTGCCGGCCCGAGCCCAGCGTGCTGCGGGCCGCGGCCTGCGGGGCGATCACCCTGCTCGCCATCGGCACCGGCCGGCGCCGCTCGCTGCTCCCCGCCCTTGCCGCCGCCGTCGTCCTGCTGCTCCTGTACGACCCCTGGCTGTCGCGGAGTTACGGATTCCTGCTCTCCGTGCTGGCCACCGGGGCCCTGCTCACCCTCGCCCCGGTCTGGAGCGAGGCGCTGCAGCGGAGGGGGATGCGGCCCCGGTGGGCGGAGGTGCTCGCGGCGGCGGGGGCGGCGCAGGCGGTGTGCGCGCCGGTGGTCGTGGTGCTGGCGGCGCGGGTGAGCCTGGTGGCGATCCCGTGCAACCTGCTGGTGGAGTTCGCGGTCGCCCCGGCGACCGTGCTGGGCTTCGCCGCGCTGGCGGCAGCCCCGCTCGCGATGCCCGCGGCGGAGGGGCTGGCCTGGTGCGCGAGCTGGCCGGTGCGGTGGATCGCGGTGGTCGCGCGGACCGGGGCCGAGCAGCCGGGGGCGACGTTCGGATGGCCGGGCGGCTGGTCGGGGGCGCTGCTCCTCGCGGGGGCCACCGCCGCGGTCGTCCTGGCGGCGGGGCGGATCCTCCGGCACCCCTGGTGGGCGGCCGCCTGCGTGCTGCTCCTGCTGGTCGCCGTCGTCCGCCCGGCCCCGCTCACCCGGATGGTCACCGGTTGGCCCCCGCCGGACTGGCGGATCGCGATGTGCGACGTCGGCCAGGGCGACGCCACGGTGCTCGCGGCGGGGGAGGGCAGCGCGGTCGTGGTGGACGCCGGCCCCGAACCCGGGCCCGTCGACCGGTGCCTGCGGGCGCTCGGGGTCGCCCGGGTGCCGCTGGTGCTCGTCACCCACTTCCACGCGGACCACGTCGGCGGGCTGCCCGGAGTGCTGCGAGGGCGGGCGGTCGGGGCGATCCAGACCACCGGGCTCGCGGAGCCGCCCGGCCAGGCGGCGCTGGTGCGGCGCGTCGCGGCGGCGGCCGGGGTGCCGGTCTCGGCCGCGGTGGCGGGAGAGCGTCGGCGGGCGGGCCCGCTGGAGTGGCGGGTGCTCTGGCCGCCCCCGCCGCCGCTGCCTCCGCCCGAGGGGGCGAACGACTCCTCGGTGGCCCTGCACGTCCGCACCGGCGGCCTGACGGCGCTGCTCCTCGGCGACCTCGAACCGCCCGCCCAGCGCGCCCTGCTGCGCGCCCACCCCGCACTGCCCCCGGTGGACGTCCTGAAGGTCGCCCACCACGGCTCGGCCTTCCAGGACCCCGAGCTGACGCGCCGGGCGAACCCCCGCGTCGCGCTCGTGTCGGCGGGCCGGGACAACACCTACGGCCACCCCGCGCCCAGCACCCTGGCCGCGCTGCACCGCCAGGGGGCGACCGTCCTGCGCACCGACCGGGACGGCCCCATCGCCCTGTCGGGCGGGGAGCCGGACGGCGGGGTCCCGGCACTGCGGGCGTCCCTGGTGGGCGGGCCGTTCCGCGGGACCCGCGGTCCTACGGGGCCTCCCGCCAGCCCTCCCACTCGCCGGCGAACGCGTCCAGGGCCGTCGGGTCGAGACGGGCCTCGGCGTCCTCCACGACGACCAGCCACTGGGCGTCCTCGGCGTCGTCCTCCCCGGCCAGCGCGTCCCGGACGAGCTGCGGTTCCTCGCGGACGCCGAAGCGGGCCGCCAGCTCCTCGGCGACCTCCTCGGCGGCGTCGCGGTCGGGCAGCACCAGTACGTGTCTCGTCTCGCTCACCGGGCCATTCTCCGTCACCGCGGGCGGTGGCCTTCCCCTGTCAGTGGCCCGTGGGATGCTGGTCGGCGATGACGCCCCGCAAGAACCAGACCGACGACCCGCTGGCCCCGCTGACCCTCGCGGTCGGCCAGGAGGAGCTGCTCCTGGACCGCGCCGTCCAGGAGGTGGTGGCCGCCGCCCGCGCCGCCGACGCCGACACCGACGTGCGCGACCTGGCCCCCGACCAGCTCCAGCCCGGCACGCTCGCCGAGCTGACGAGCCCGTCGCTCTTCGCCGAGCGCAAGGTCGTCGTCGTGCGGAACGCGCAGGACCTCGCCGCCGACACGGTCAAGGACGTCAAGGCGTACCTCGGCGCCCCCGCCGAGGAGATCACCCTGGTGCTGCTGCACGCCGGCGGCGCCAAGGGCAAGGCGCTGCTCGACGCGGCCCGCAAGGCCGGGGCGCGCGAGATCGCCTGCCCGAAGATGACCAAGCCGGCCGACCGGGTCGCGTTCGTCCGCGGCGAGTTCCGCACCCGCGGCCGCTCGGCGACCCCCGAGGCCACCCAGGCGCTCGTCGACGCCATCGGCAGCGATCTCAGGGAGCTGGCGAGCGCGGTCTCCCAGCTGACCGCCGACATCGAGGGCACGATCGACGAGGCCGTCGTCGCCCGGTACTACACCGGCCGCGCCGAGGCCTCCAGCTTCACCGTCGCCGACCGGGCCGTCGAGGGCCGCGCGGCCGAGGCGCTGGAGGCGCTGCGCTGGTCGCTGGCGACCGGTGTCGCCCCGGTGCTGATCACCAGTGCGCTCGCGCAGGCCGTCCGCGCCATCGGCAAGCTCGCCTCCGCGCCGCGCGGGGCCCGCCCCGGCGACCTTGCCCGCGACCTCGGCATGCCCCCCTGGAAGATCGACCGGGTGCGCCAGCAGATGCGCGGCTGGACGGCCGACGGCGTCGCCGCCGCGCTCACCGCCGTCGCCGAGGCGGACGCCGGCGTCAAGGGCGGCGGCGACGACCCCGAGTACGCGCTGGAGAAGGCGGTCGTCGCCATCGCCCGCGCGGCCCGCGCCCGCGCCTGACCCGTACCCGGGGTCGGCCCCGCCCCGCCGCGTGCCCCCGCGCCGGGACCGGCCCCGGGCACGACGAAGCCCCGGTCCGGACGCCTGGGGAAGGCGTCGGAGCCGGGGCTCGTCGCAAGCGGTGCGGCACCGCACCCGCGTGGCGAACGCAGATCGTGTGCGGTGCCTGGGTGCCGGTTCGGGAGCGGAAGAGAGGGCCCGCTGGTTCCCGGCCCGGCTTTCGACATCAGTGAGCGCGGCGGCGGACCGCCGGGCTCAGCACGTCAGAAGGGGCTCAGCCCTGCTGGGTGGCAGCCGCGCGAGCCAGGGCCGACTTCTTGTTGGCGGCCTGGTTCTTGTGGATGACACCCTTCGAGACAGCCTTGTCGAGCTGACGGGTGGCGGCGCGAGTGGCCGCGGTGGCCTTCTCGACGTCACCCGCGGCGACGGCCTCGCGGGCCTTGCGGATCGCGGTCTTGAGCGACGACTTGACGGCCTTGTTGCGCAGGCGCGCCTTCTCGTTGGTCTTGTTCCGCTTGATCTGGGACTTGATGTTCGCCACGAAGAGAGCCTTTACAGGTTCGGTTGATTTTCGACTGTGCACCGACCGCTGAGAGGGCAGGAGGGCACAGCTGTCCAAACTACCAGCCGTCCCCCGACCGGCCCAAACCGGACCCGGTCCGCCACCCGTGGGACCATGGGGGGACGTATCGCCGTTCAGCCCCGATGCCGACCGAGACGAGACGCCCCGCGTCTCAAGAATCAGGACCCTGCGTGCCCGCGACCCCTACGAACGTGCCCGAGCCGAGCCGTACCGACTCGGACCTGCTCCGTAACTTCTGCATCATCGCGCACATCGACCACGGCAAGTCCACGCTCGCCGACCGGATGCTCCAGCTGACCGGTGTGGTCGACCAGCGGCAGATGCGCGCCCAGTACCTCGACCGGATGGACATCGAGCGCGAGCGCGGGATCACCATCAAGTCGCAGGCCGTCCGGCTGCCGTGGGCGCCGACGGAGGGACCCGACCAGGGGCGCACCCACGTCCTGAACATGATCGACACCCCCGGGCACGTGGACTTCACCTACGAGGTGTCCCGCTCCCTGGCCGCCTGCGAGGGCACGATCCTGCTGGTCGACGCGGCGCAGGGCATCGAGGCGCAGACGCTCGCCAACCTCTACCTGGCGATGGAGAACAACCTCACCATCGTCCCGGTGCTCAACAAGATCGACCTGCCGGCCGCCCAGCCGGAGAAGTTCTCCGAGGAGCTGGCCAACCTCATCGGCTGCGACCCCGAGGACGTGCTGAGGGTCTCCGCGAAGACCGGCGTCGGCGTGGACGCGCTGCTCGACCGCGTCGTGCGGGACGTGCCGGCCCCCGTCGGCGTCAAGGACGCCCCCGCCCGCGCGATGATCTTCGACTCGGTCTACGACTCCTACCGCGGCGTCGTCACCTACGTCCGTGTCGTCGACGGGCAGCTCAACAAGCGCGAGCGCATCCGGATGATGTCGACCGGCGCCACCCACGAGCTGCTCGAGATCGGCGTGTCGTCCCCCGAGATGACGCCGTCCGACGGCCTGGGCGTCGGCGAGGTGGGCTACATCATCACCGGCGTGAAGGACGTCCGGCAGTCCAAGGTCGGTGACACGATCACCAGCAAGGAGAAGGGCGCGGAGCAGCCCCTCGGCGGGTACAAGGACCCCAAGCCGATGGTGTTCTCCGGGCTCTACCCGCTCGACGGCTCGGACTACCCCGACCTCCGCGAGGCGCTCGACAAGCTGCAGCTCAACGACGCGGCGCTCGTCTACGAGCCCGAGACGTCCGCCGCGCTCGGCTTCGGCTTCCGCGTCGGCTTCCTCGGCCTGCTCCACCTCGACGTCATCCGCGAGCGCCTGGAGCGCGAGTTCGGCCTCGACCTGATCGCCACCGCCCCCAACGTGGTCTACCGCGTGATCATGGAGGACGGGAAGGAGCACCAGGTCACCAACCCGAGCGAGTTCCCCGAGGGCAAGATCGACAAGGTGTTCGAGCCGGTCGTCCGGGCCACGATCCTCGCCCCCAGCGAGTTCATCGGCTCGATCATGGAGCTCTGCCAGAACCGCCGCGGCACCCTCCTCGGCATGGACTACCTCTCCGAGGACCGGGTCGAGATCCGCTACACCCTCCCGCTCGCCGAGATCGTCTTCGACTTCTTCGACCAGCTGAAGTCCAAGACCCGCGGCTACGCCTCGCTCGACTACGAGCCCACCGGCGAGCAGGACGCCCAGCTCGTCAAGGTCGACATCCTGCTCCACGGCGACCGCGTCGACGCGTTCTCCGCGGTCACCCACAAGGACGCGGCCTACGCGTACGGAGTGCGGCTGGTCGCCAAGCTGCGCGAGCTCATCCCGCGGCAGGCCTTCGAGATCCCCGTCCAGGCGGCCATCGGCTCCCGGGTCATCGCCCGCGAGACGATCCGCGCCATCCGCAAGGACGTCCTCGCCAAGTGCTACGGCGGCGACATCTCCCGCAAGCGCAAGCTGCTCGAGAAGCAGAAGGAGGGCAAGAAGCGGATGAAGATGGTCGGCTCCGTGGAGGTGCCCCAGGAGGCCTTCATCGCGGTCCTCTCCAGTGATGACAGCGGCAAGAAGAAGTAAAGCGCGGTAAAAGGGGCGGCGGCCCGCCGGGGACCGCCGCACCGCCCCCACGAGGCCTGTGACGTGTACGCGTCGCAGGCCTCCGCCGTGTCCCGTTCGATATGAAGAGGCGGGACGGCGACACTTACCCCCACGGCGCTCGGCCTCTAGTCTGATCTCTGCTCCATGGTTACTGGCAAGTTAAACAAGCGTGGACGAACCGTCAGTCGCACGCAGAGTCGCGGGCCCGGAGGATGTCGTGAGCGACGCACAGAACCAGATCGAAAACCGTCCGCCGTCCGTGGCGAACCTGTTCCTGAAGCGGGTGGCCGCCACCCCGGACGCCGAGGCCTACCGCTATCCCGTGCCCGCCGCGTCCGGCGAGGGCCCCGACGACTGGAAGTCGCTGAGCTGGGGCGAGGCCGCGAAGCGGGTCTTCGCCGTCGCCGCCGGGCTGATCGACCTCGGCGTGCTGCCCGAGCAGCGCGTCGCGCTCGCGTCCAACACCCGGGTCGAGTGGATCCTCGCCGACATCGGCGTGATGTGCGCCGGTGCGGCCACCACCACGATCTACCCGAGCACCAACGCCGACGAATCGGGCTACATCCTCTCCGACTCCGGCAGCGTGGTGCTGATCGCGGAGGACGCCGGGCAGCTCGCGAAGGCCCGCGAGAAGCGCGCGGAGCTGCCGGACCTCAAGCACGTCGTGGTCATCGACGCGGCCGGCGTCGAGGCGGACGCCGCGGACCCCGAGGGCTTCGTCCTCAGCCTCGCCGACCTGGAGGCGCGCGGCGCCGCGTACCTGGAGCACAGCCCGAAGGCGGTCGAGGAGCGCGTCGAGGCGATCACCGCCGACCAGCTCGCCACCCTGATCTACACCTCCGGCACCACCGGCCGCCCCAAGGGCGTGCGGCTGCCGCACGACAACTGGTCGTACATGGCCAAGGCGATCTCCGCGACCGGGCTGCTCACCAAGGACGACGTCCAGTACCTGTGGCTGCCGCTCGCGCACGTCTTCGGCAAGGTGCTCACCTCCGGGCAGGTCGAGATCGGGCACGTGACGGCCGTCGACGGCCGGGTCGACAAGATCATCGTGAACCTGCCGGTGGTCCAGCCGACGTACATGGCCGCGGTGCCGCGGATCTTCGAGAAGGTCTACAACGGGGTCGCCTCCAAGGCGCGGGCCGGCGGCGGCGCCAAGTACAAGATCTTCCTGTGGGCGGCGGGCGTCGCCCGCGAGTACGCGAAGGTCAGCCAGGACAACTTCCAGCGCACCGGCACCGCGTCCGTGCCGTTCAAGCTCCGGGCGCAGCACGGCCTCGCCGACAAGCTCGTCTACTCCAAGCTGCGCGACGCGTTCGGCGGCCGGCTGCGGGCCGCGGTCTCCGGCTCCGCGGCGCTCGCCCCCGACATCGGCTACTTCTTCTCCGGCGCCGGCATCCACATCCTGGAGGGCTACGGCCTCACCGAGACGAGCGCGGCCTCCTTCGTCAACCCGGGCGAGGCGTACCGCACCGGCACGGTCGGCAAGCCGGTGCCCGGCTGCGAGGTGCGGATCGCCGACGACGGGGAGATCCTGCTGCGCGGGCCCGGCGTCATGCAGGGCTACCACGGTCAGCCGGAGAAGACCGCCGAGGTCCTGGAGCCCGACGGCTGGTTCCACACCGGCGACATCGGCGAGCTGTCCGCGGACGGCTACCTGCGGATCACCGACCGCAAGAAGGACCTGATCAAGACGTCCGGCGGCAAGTACATCGCGCCGGCCGAGGTCGAGGGCCAGTTCAAGGCGGTCTGCCCCTACGTCTCCAACATCGTCGTCCACGGCGCGGACCGGAACTTCTGCGCGGCGCTGATCGCGCTGGACGGGCCGACGGTCGAGGCGTGGGCGAAGGAGAACGGGCTCGACGGGAAGTCCTACGCGGAGATCGTCGCCGCGCCGCAGACGGTCGAGCTGATCCAGGGGTACGTGGACCAGCTCAACGAGGGCCTGCAGAGGTGGCAGACGATCAAGAAGTTCCGGCTGCTGCCGCGGGATCTCGACATCGAGCACGGTGAGCTGACGCCGAGCCTGAAGCTGAAGCGGCCGGTGGTCGAGCGGGAGTACAAGCACCTCATCGACGAGATGTACGAGGGCTCCCGCGAGGCGTAGGGGTCGCACGACGAGGGGCCCGCAACGGGGTTGCGGGCCCCTCGTCATGGCACGGGTCACCCGCGGCGGGCCAGATCCCTCACTCACCGCACGCGTCCGGGCTCGTTCTGTCACGCTGAGGCGTTGTCGTAGACGTCGACGCTGGAGCGAAACCGTGGGTGCGATCCCCCCGCCACGCCTCGGATCCGCGCACACCGCGCTGCCGGGGAACTCACTGGCGCCCGCGGCCGCCCGGAACTTCGTGCGGGCCGCGCTCGCGGGGTGGGCGGCGGCGGGCGGGCCGGCGGCGGCGGGCGTGTCGGAGCGGCTGGCGGACGACGCGGTGCTGCTGGCGAGCGAGCTGGTGACGAACGCGGTGGTGCACGCGCGGACGCAGGTGGAGGTCGCCTGCCGGCTCGAGGGCGCGGCCGGGGAGGACGGGGCGGGGCTCGTCCTGGAGGTCACCGACCACCACCCGGCGCGGGACGTGCGCAAGGGCGTCGCCGAGCGGGGCGGCGGGCTGCCGGAGTTCGGCCGGGGGCTGCGGATCGTGGCACGGCTGACGGACTCCTGGGGGATCACCTACCGGCCGCGGACGAAGACGATCTGGGCCCGGCTGCCCGCCGACGCGGAGCCCGGGTCGTACCTGGGGGAGGTGCCGCTGCAGCGGGGGCTGCGGGTGGCGGAGATCCTCGCCCCCTCGCCCACGCGCTCCGGCCGCGGCCCGGACCCGGAATGGGGCAGCCGCGGCGCGCTGTCGTTCCTCGCCGAGGCGTCGGACCTGCTCGCCGGCCAGTTCGACGAGGAGATGGTGGCCGCGCTGGTCTGCCAGCTGCTCGTGCCGCGGCTCGCGGACTGGTGCGCGGTGTGGCTGCGCGAGGACGAGGCCCGGCACCGCAAGGGCGAGGAGGACGACGCGGTACGGCTGGTGCGGGTCTGGCACTCCAACGAGGGGCGGATCGAGGACCTGCACGCCCTCCTGGAGAAGGAGCCCCCGCGCGTGCCCCGGGCCGTGGCCGGCGGGGCCGTCCCGCTGCCCTACCCCTGCCTGCCCGACGGGCCCGACCTCGGCGGCGCGGCCCTCGCCTTCCCGCTCGTCGCGGGCGGGCGGAACCTCGGCACGCTGCTGATCGGCCGCAGCGGGCTGCTGCACTTCCCAGCCGAGGTCGTCGGCCTGCTCACCGACTTCGGCCGGCGGGCCGCGCTCTCGGTCGCCGCCGCTCGCCGCTACACCCGCCAGGCCACCATCAGCCGGGTCCTCCAGCGCGGGCTGCTGCCCAAGGGCGTCGCCGAGATCCCCGGCGTCCGCACCGCGCTGGTCTACGAGCCGCGCGGCGAGGGCCTCGCGGGCGGCGACTTCTACGACGTCTTCCCCGCGGGGGACGGCCGCTGGTGCTTCATGCTCGGCGACGTCTGCGGCAACGGGCCCGAGGCGGCCGTCGTCACCGGCCTCGCCCGGCCCTGGCTGCGGCTCCTCGCCCGGGAGGGCTACCCGGTCGCCGACGTCCTCGACCGGCTCAACCGGCTGCTCCTGGACGACGCCCTGGAGCACGCCGAGGCCGCCGCGCGGGCGGCCGCCGTCGCCGGCGGATCCGACCCGCACCTCCCGGCCGAGGGGGCGCAGCCCCGGTTCCTGTCGCTCCTGTACGGCGAGCTGGTGCCGAGGCCGGCCGCCGAGGGCGGCGGGGCGCGCTGCACGCTCGCCAGCGCCGGGCACCCGCTGCCGCTGCTGCTCGACCCGGCCGGCTCCGTCCGGCCCGTCGCCGCCCCGCAGATGCTGCTCGGCGTGGTCGAGGACACCGGGTACGGCAGCGAGACGTTCGACCTCGCGCCCGGCGACACCCTCCTGTGCGTCACCGACGGAGTCACCGAGCGGCGCTCCGGGCAGCGGCAGTTCGACGACGGCGACGGGCTCGCGCTCGCGCTGCGCAGCTGCGCCGGGCTCGACGCGCCGCTGGTCGCCGAGCGGATCCGGCGGCTCGTGCACGGCTTCGACGCCACGCCGCCGGACGACGACCTCGCGCTGCTCGTGCTGCAGGCGGTCCCCGGAGCCGGGTGAGAGGGCGCCCGCGCGGGTGGCGGACAATGGGGGCATGCCTTCCGTACTGCCCGATGGTGAGCCCGTGCCCGACGACGGGGCGCTGCCCGCGTCCGCCCTCGACGGGGCGGCCGACCGGCCGCTCGGCTTCTACCTGCACGTCCCGTACTGCGCCACGCGCTGCGGGTACTGCGACTTCAACACCTACACGGCCACCGAGCTGCGCTCCTCCGGAGGCGTGCTCGCCTCGCGGGACAACTACGCCGACACCCTGGTCGACGAGGTCCGGCTCGCGCGGAAGGCGCTCGGCGACGACCCCCGGCCGGTGCGGACGGTCTTCGTCGGCGGGGGAACGCCCACGCTGCTCGCCGCGGGGGACCTGGTGCGGATGCTCGGGGCGGTGCGGGAGGAGTTCGGCCTGGCGCCGGACGCGGAGGTCACCACCGAGGCGAACCCCGACTCCGTCGACCCGGCGTACCTCGCGGAGCTGCGGGCGGGCGGGTTCAACCGGATCTCCTTCGGGATGCAGAGCGCGCGGCAGCACGTCCTGAAGGTGCTCGACCGGACGCACACCCCCGGCCGGCCCGAGGCGTGCGTCGGGGAGGCGCGGGCGGCGGGCTTCGACCACGTCAACCTCGACCTCATCTACGGGACGCCGGGGGAGAGCGACGACGACTGGCGGGCGTCGCTGGACGCGGCGATCGGGGCGGGGCCCGACCACGTCTCCGCGTACGCGCTGATCGTCGAGGAGGGGACGCAGCTCGCGCGACGGATCCGGCGGGGGGAGGTCCCCATGACGGACGACGACGAGCACGCGGACCGGTACCTGATCGCCGACGAGGTGCTCGCGGCGGCGGGCTTCGACTGGTACGAGGTGTCCAACTGGGCCACCTCGGCCGCCGGGCGGTGCCTGCACAACGAGCTGTACTGGCGGGGGGCGGACTGGTGGGGGGCCGGGCCCGGGGCGCACAGCCACGTGGGTGGCGTGCGGTGGTGGAACGTCAAGCACCCCGGTGCGTACGCCGCGGCGCTGGCGGAGGGGCGGTCGCCGGGGGCGGGGCGGGAGGTGCTGTCCGGGGAGGACCGGCGGGTCGAGCGCGTCCTCCTTGAGCTGCGGCTGCGGGAGGGCTGCGAGTTGGCCCTGCTGCGGCCGGCAGGTCTTGCCGCGGCGCGGCGGGCTCTGACGGACGGGCTCCTGGACCCTGCCCCCTTCGCCGCGGGGCGGGCGGTCCTGACGCTGCGGGGCCGCCTCCTCGCCGACGCGGTCGTCCGCGACCTGGTGGACTAGGTTCCGGGGCCGCGCCCGCGCGGCCTCGAACGCCGGCCGGGCCGAGATCCTTCGGCGGCTCGCGCCGAAGCCGCGGCGGGGACCTACTCGGCCGGGGCCGTGACGAAGTCGATCAGTTCCTCGACGCGGCCGAGGAGTTCGGGTTCCAGGTCCTTGTAGGAGTGGACGCGGGAGAGGATGTGCTGCCAGGCCGCGCCCGTGTCGGCGGGCCAGCCGAGCGCCGCGCAGACGCCGGTCTTCCAGTCCTGGCCGCGGGGGACGACGGGCCAGGCGGGGATGCCGAGGGAGGAGGGCTTCACGGCCTGCCAGACGTCGATGTAGGGGTGGCCGAGGACGAGGACGTCGGGGTGGGTGACCTGTGCGGCGAGGCGGGACTCCTTGGAGCCGGTGACGAGGTGGTCGACGAGGACGCCGAGACGCGCGTCGGGGCCGGGGGAGAAGGAGGCGACGACGGAGGGCAGGTCGTCGACGCCCTCGAGGTACTCGACGACGACGCCCTCGACGCGCAGGTCGTCGCCCCAGACCCGCTCGACGAGTTCCGCGTCGTGGCGGCCCTCGACGTAGATCCGCCCCGCCCGGGCGACCCGCGCGCGGGCGCCGGGGACGGCGAGGGAGCCGGACGCGGTGCGGGTGGGCCGCGCGGGGCCGGCCGCGGGGCGGACGAGGGTGACGGTGCGGCCGTCGATGAGGAAGCCGCGCGGGTCGAGCGGGAAGACCCGGTGCTTGCCGAAGCGGTCCTCCAGGGTGACCGTGCCGGCCTCGCAGCCGATCACCGCCCCGCAGAAGCCGGTCGCGACCTCCTCGACGACGAGGTCCCGCTCGGCGGGGACCTCGGGCGCGGGCGCCTGCTTCTTCCAGGCGGGGGTGAGGTCGGGGTCGTAGTGTCGCGGCGTCATGCGGATCATTGTGTCCGCCGGACGTCAGGACACGCCGAACCGCTGCGCGAGCGCGGCGCGCTGGGCGCGGACGAAGCCGGCGTCGACGACCGCGCCGTGCCCGGGGACGTAGCGCGCGGCCCCGCCGCCGAGGGCGAGGAGCCGGTCGAGCGCGGCCGGCCAGCGCGCGGGCAGCGCGTCGGGGCCGGCCTGGGGCGTCCCGGACTCCTCGACGAGGTCGCCGCAGAAGACGACGTCCGGGGCGTCGGGCCCGCCGGGGACCAGGACCGCCAGGTCGTGCGCGGTGTGGCCGGGGCCGACGTTGGCGAGCACCGCCTGCCGGCCCCCGCCGAGCTCGACGGTCCGCTCCCCGGAGACCAGGTGGTCGGGCCGCACGAACAGGTCCCCGGCCTCGGCCGCGGCGGCCGCCTCGACACCGTGCCGCACCGCGTCGGAGACGACCTCGTCCGCGGGCAGGGTGTCGTAGCCGACCGCGGCGAGGACGGTGACGCCGGCGAACGCGGGCGCGCCGAGGACGTGGTCGAAGTGGGGATGGGTGAGTGCGAGATGTGTCACCCGGTCGGGGACGGGGAAGCCGTCCGCCGACCAGCGGGCGAGCAGACCGCCGGCCCAGGCGCGCAGCTCCGCGCCCTGCCGGAGCGTGGCGCCGGCGTCGATCAGGAGCGCGGCGTCCGGACCGGCGACGAGCCCGGCGGTGCAGTCCCAGCCGGGCAGCCGGCGGCGGGCGGTGCCGGGGGCGAGGATCTCCCCGTCGTGGTGGTCCGGTGCGGATGCCATGGCTGCGAGGGTAGTCACGCCCACGCGGGTTGCTCCGGCCGCCCCGCCCGGCCGTACACTGAGCCGGAAGATTGCTGGCACTCGGAGTGAGTGAGTGCCAGGGACGGATCGACGGGAAGCACAGCTGGAGGTGCGCGGATGCTCAACGAACGCAGGCTCGAAGTGCTGCGCGCCATCGTCCAGGACTACGTCGGCACCGAGGAGCCCGTCGGCTCCAAGGCGCTGACCGAGCGGCACCGGCTCGGCGTCTCGCCGGCCACGGTGCGCAACGACATGGCGGCCCTGGAGGAGGAGGGGTACATCGCCCAGCCGCACACCAGTGCGGGGCGGATCCCCACCGACAAGGGCTACCGGCTCTTCGTCGACAAGCTGGCCGGCGTCAAGCCGCTGTCCACGCCCGAGCGGCGGGCCATCCAGAACTTCCTGGACGGCTCGCTCGACCTCGACGACGTGGTCGGCCGTACGGTGCGGCTGCTCGCGCAGCTGACCCGGCAGGTGGCCGTCGTGCAGTACCCCTCGCTGACCCGGTCGACGGTCCGGCACGTGGAGCTGCTCGGGCTGGCCCCGGCGCGGCTGATGCTCGTGCTGATCACCGACACCGGGCGGGTCGAGCAGCGGATGGTCGACTGCCCCGCCCCGTTCGGGGAGAACGCGCTCGCGGACCTGCGGGCCCGGCTCAACGCCCGGGTGGTGGGGCGCCGGTTCGCCGACGTGCCGCCGCTGGTGCAGGACCTGCCGGAGTCGTTCGAGACGGAGGACCGGGGCACGGTCCAGGCCGTCCTCGCGACGCTGCTCGAAACCCTGGTCGAGGAGACCGAGGAGCGGCTGATGATCGGCGGCACCGCCAATCTCACCCGCTTCGGCCACGACTTCCCGCTCACCATCCGTCCCGTCCTCGAAGCGCTGGAGGAGCAGGTCGTGCTCCTCAAGCTGCTCGGGGAGGCGAAGGATTCGGGCATGACCGTACGCATCGGGCACGAGAACGCCCACGAGGGACTCACCTCCACCTCGGTCGTCGCGGTCGGCTACGGTTCGGGCGACGAGGCCGTCGCGAAACTCGGCGTCGTCGGACCGACACGCATGGATTACCCGGGAACGATGGGAGCGGTACGCGCAGTGGCACGTTACGTCGGACAGATCCTGGCGGAGTCGTAAGTGGCCACGGACTACTACGCCGTACTCGGCGTGCGCCGCGACGCCTCGCAGGACGAGATCAAGAAGGCCTTCCGCAGGCTGGCCCGCGAGCTTCACCCGGACGTGAACCCGGACCCGAAGACGCAGGACCGGTTCAAGGAGATCAACGCCGCGTACGAGGTGTTGTCGGACCCGCAGAAGAAGCAGGTCTACGACCTCGGCGGCGACCCGCTGTCCCAGCAGGGCGGCGGCGCGGGCGGGTTCGGGGCCGGCGGCTTCGGCAACTTCTCCGACATCATGGACGCGTTCTTCGGCCAGGCCCAGCAGCGCGGACCGCGCTCGCGGACCCGCCGGGGCCAGGACGCCATGATCCGCCTCGACGTCACCCTGGACGAGTCGGCCTTCGGGACCACGAAGGACATCCAGGTCGACACCGCCGTCGTCTGCACCACGTGCAGCGGCGAGGGCGCTGCCCCCGGCACGTCCCCGCAGACGTGCGACATGTGCCGCGGCCGCGGTGAGGTCTCGCAGGTCACCCGGTCCTTCCTGGGCCAGGTCATGACCTCGCGGCCCTGCCCGCAGTGCCAGGGCTTCGGCACGGTCGTGCCGACCCCCTGCCCGGAGTGCGCGGGCGACGGCCGGGTGCGCTCGCGGCGGACCCTGACGGTCAAGATCCCCGCGGGCGTCGACAACGGCACCCGCATCCAGCTGGCCGGCGAGGGCGAGGTGGGCCCCGGCGGCGGACCCGCCGGCGACCTCTACGTCGAGATCCACGAGACCCCGCACGAGGTGTTCCAGCGGCGCGGCGACGACCTGCACTGCACGGTCACGCTGCCGATGACCGCGGCGGCCCTCGGCACCAAGGTGCCGCTGCAGACCCTCGACGGCGTCGAGGAGGTCGACATCCGGCCCGGCACGCAGTCGGGGCAGTCGATCCCGCTGCACCAGCGCGGCATCACCCACCTGCGCGGCGGCGGGCGCGGGGACCTCATCGTGCACGTCGAGGTGCTCACCCCCGCCAAGCTCGACCCCGAGCAGGAGCGGCTGCTGCGCGAACTCGCCGCGCTGCGCGGCGAGGAGCGCCCCACGGGGCAGTTCCAGCCGGGCCAGCAGGGGCTGTTCTCGCGTCTCAAGGACGCGTTCAACGGCCGCTGAGAGGCTTCGCGGGGCGGGTCGGGGGCCACGGCCCTCGGCCCGCCCCTTCGCGTGCGCGGGCGGCCGCGATGCACCGGCCGCGTGGCGCAGGCTTCTCCCGCGGGGGCACGAGCCGCGTGCGGCGCGGTGCGGCCGACGGCTCGGGCGCCGCCGGGTCGTGTCCGCGCGGCGGGAGTCCGGGCTTCGCCGTGTCACGCACGGGCCCCGTGTGCCGGGGGATTCGGACGGTTCGGCGAGTCGTGGCACGATGCCGTCATGCCGACCGTGTTGACCGATCTCTGCCCGTATCCGATCGTGCAGGCCCCGATGGCGGGCGGCGCGTCGGGGCCGCAGCTCGCCGCCGCCGTCAGCGAGGCCGGCGGGCTCGGCTTCCTCGCCGCGGGGTACAAGACCGCGGACGGGATGTACGAGGAGATCAAACAGGTCCGCGGGCTGACCGGCCAGCCGTTCGGCGTCAACCTCTTCCTGCCGCAGCCCGGCGCCGCCGACGCGGCCTCCGTCGAGGTCTACCGGCACCAGCTCTCCGGCGAGGCCGCCTGGTACGAGACGCCGCTCGGGGAGACCGACGGGCCCTCGGACGACGGCTTCGAGGCGAAGACGGCGATACTCGTCGACGACCCGGTACCGGTCGTCTCCTTCACCTTCGGGTGCCCCACCCGGGACGTCCTCGACCGGTTCGCCCGCGCCGGCACCTACACGATCGTCACCGTCACCAGCGCCGAGGAGGCGCAGGCCGCGCAGTGGGCCGGCGCGGACGCCGTCTGCGCGCAGGGCGTCGAGGCCGGCGGCCACCAGGGCACCCATCGCGACGACCCCCAACTCGACGGCAGCGGGGCCGGTTTCGGGCTGCTTTCGCTCGTCGCGCAGGTCCGCGAGACGGTGCCGCTGCCGATCATCGCGGCGGGCGGGCTGATGCGCGGCGCGCAGATCGCCGCCGTCCTCGCGGCCGGCGCGGACGCGGCACAGCTCGGCACCGCGTTCCTGGTCTGCCCGGAGTCCGGGGCCAACGTGCTGCACAAGCAGGCCCTGACCAACCCGCTGTTCGTCCGCACCGAGCTGACCCGGGCCTTCTCCGGGCGGCCCGCGCGCGGCCTGGTCAACCGCTTCGTGCGCGAGCACGGACGCTACGCGCCCGCCGCGTACCCGCAGGTGCACCACCTGACCAGCGGGCTGCGCAAGGCCGCGGCGAAGATGGGCGACGCGCAGGGCATGGCCCTGTGGGCCGGCCAGGGCCACCGGATGGCCCGCGAACTGCCCGCCGCCCAGCTGGTGGACCTGCTGGCCGCCGAGATCGAGGCGGCCGAGAACGAGACGGCCCGCAGGAGGACCGCATGACCGCCCCCGTGTTCGTCGTCGAGGCCCTCGCCGAGGCCGTAGTGGCCGTCGGCGGGGAGTTCGTGCTGGAGGGCCCCGAGGGCCGGCACGCCGTCTCCGTCAAACGGCTGGAGCCCGGTGAGGACGTGACGCTGACCGACGGCCGGGGCACGCGCGCGAGCTGCGTGGTGCTCGCCGCGGAGGGCAGGGAGCGGCTCACCGTGCGGGTGGACGCCCTCGCGGTCGAGCCCGAGCCGGAGGTGCGGATCACCGTCGTGCAGGCGCTGCCCAAGGGCGACCGGGGCGAGGTCGCCGTCGAGACGATGACGGAGACGGGCGTCGACGCGATCGTGCCCTGGCAGGCCGCCCGGTGCATCACGCAGTGGCGCGGCGACCGGGGACTGAAGGCGCTCGGCAAGTGGCGGGCGACCGCGCGGGAGGCCGGCAAGCAGTCGCGGCGGGTCCGCTTCCCGCTCGTCGAGGAGGCGCGCACCACGCGGCAGTTGGCCCCGCTGCTCGCCGCGGCGGACTTCGCGGGGGTGCTGCACGAGGACCCGGGGGCCGGCAGTCAGGCGCTCGCCTCCGTTCCGCTGCCCGCCGCCGGGTCGATCGTGCTGGTCGTCGGCCCCGAAGGGGGCGTGTCCCCGGAGGAGTTGGCGGTCTTCGCCGAGGCCGGCGCGAAGCCGTACCGGCTCGGCGCGAGCGTCCTGCGCACCTCGACGGCGGGGACCGCGGCGACCGCGCTGCTGATGGGGCGCACGGGGCGCTGGGGCTGAACTCTCGTCATACATACGGCGATTGCGGTCTTTCCGTGCGGCGGTGACGGTGGGACCCTGCTCGTCATGGGCGCATGGAGGCGCGGACTCGCCGCGGCCGGGCTCGCCGGGGCGGCGGTGCTCGGGGCGGCGGCGTGCCAACCGGTCGACGGGTCGCTGAACTCGTTCGCCGTCGCGCTCACCACCGACCGGCGCGGCACCGAGGCGCTGGAGCGGCGCGGCATCGAGGTGCAGTGGCTCAGCTGCACCTCGACTTACGGCGAGGGCGGCCGGGTCGTCGAGACCCGCACCCCCAGCGTCCGCAGCGTCGCCACCGTCGACTGCGAGGGCGAGACCACCGACGGCAGGCCGATCACCCTCACCGGCAAGGTCACCGAGGAGCGCGCCGGGGCGTGCGTGCGCGGCAGCCTGACCGCGAAGGTGGACGGCGAGCAGGTCTTCCGGTCCTCCGTCCTGGGCGACTGCTCGGCCGCGACCCCCACCCGGACCCGTACGGTGACGCCCCCGCCCGGCGACCGCGGCCGGCCGACGGTGACCGTCACCGTCACGGTCACGGAGTCCTTCCGGGGCAAGTAGCGGCGGGGCACGCGGGCGGAGGACGCAGGCGGGCCGCGCCCCCGCCGTCCGGCCCCGGACCTGTGTCCCGGGCCCCGCTCGCGCGAGGTCGCTCCGCACCGGGGCCTCGTGACCCGCCCCGGGCACGCGCCCCGGAGGTTCCCGGGCGCGCGGCCGCCCGCACCCCCGTCTCCCGCGCCCGTCCCGCCCGTCGTAGGTATGCGCGGACCCGCACTTAGGTACACCGATCTCCGGTCGTTCCCGGCGCGCCCGCGCGAGTGCCGCCGTCATGGTGGCCGCATGACCGCTGCGTACGAACCCGATCTCGCGCCCCTCGTCGAGAAGCTCGTCCGGCACCGGCTGCTGACCGTGACCGGGCCCGGCGGCGTGGGCAAGAGCCACCTGGCGGCCCGGCTGGCCGAGGCCGTCGAGTGGCCGGTGCACCGGGCGGACCTGTCGACCTGCCGGGACGCCGCCCTCGTCCCGCAGACGGTCGCGGCCGCGCTCGGCGTCGCGCTGCAGCCCGGCTCCGACCCGCTGGACAGCCTGCTCGCCGTGCTGCGCGGCCGGCGCGGGCTGCTCCTGCTCGACACCTGCGAGCACGTGCTCACCGGCTGCGCCTACCTGGCCGGCCGGCTGCACGAGGCCTGCCCGCAGCTGCGGACGGTGGCCACCTCGCGACGCGCGCTGGGGGTGCCGGGTGAGCAGCTCGAGACCCTGCGCCTCCTGCCCCCGGAGGGGACCGTCGAGCTGCTGCGGGACAAGGCCGCGCTCCAGGGCGTCGACGTGCCCGAGTACTGGGCCCGCCTGCTGGCCGAACAGCTCGACGGCGACCCGCTGTCGACGCAGATGGCGGCCCGCTCCCTCCTCGTCATGCCCCCGCAGCGGCTCTACGGCAGCCTCAGCTCGTCCGGCGGCCGCTTCGCCGTCCTCACCGACGGCCCCCGCGAACCCGCCCGGCACCGCACCCTGCTGCGGTCGGTGGAGTGGTCCTACGAGCTCTGCGCACGGCGCGAACGGCTGCTGTGGGCGCGACTGTCGGCGTTCACCGGCCCCTTCACCCACGACCAAGTGCGGATGGTGTTCACCAGCGGCGGCGAACTCGCCTCCCTGGTCGAGGGGTCGGTGGTCATCGCCCTGCCCGACGGCACCTTCCGGCTGCCGGTCGCCCACCGCGAGTACGGGCAGATGAGGCTCGCCGGGCTCGGCGGCGTCCGCGGCCTCGACCTGGACAGCTGAACCGCGCCGGGGGCGGCGCGACGGGTCCGGCGCGATCACTGCCCCGCGCCCTCGCGAGACCCTAGGCTGACCAGGTGACGACGCACCCCGCTTACCTCCGATTCCCGCACCTGCACGGCGATCTGGTGGTCCTCGCCGCCGAGGACGACGTCTGGGCCGCCCCCCTCGACGGCCGGGGGCGGGCCTGGCGGATCAGCGCCGACAACACCCCCGTCGACCACCCGCGGATATCCCCCGACGGCGTCCACGTCGCCTGGACCTCCACCCGCGACGGCGCCCCCGAGGTGCACACCGCCCCCCTCGCGGGCGGTCCCTCGCGCCGGCTGACGTACTGGGGCAGCGACCGCACCTCCGTCCGCGGCTGGACGCCCGAGGGCGAGGTCCTCGCGATCAGCACCGTCAACCAGCCGTCCCTGCGCCGCAGTTGGGCCCATGCGATCCCGCTCGACGGAGGCCCTTCCCGCGTCCTGCCCTACGGCCCGGTCGGCTCGCTCGCGCAGGGCCCCGACGGGCGGGTGCTGCTGCTCTCCGCGGCGATGGGCCGCGAGGCCGCCGCCTGGAAGCGCTACCGCGGCGGCACCGCCGGCAAGCTGTGGATCGGCGCGGGCGACGACTTCACCCGGCTCCACGCCGACCTCGACGGCAACATCGAACACCCGCTGTGGGTGGGCGAGCGGATCGCGTTCCTCTCCGACCACGAGGGCACCGGCGCCCTGTACTCCTCGCTCCCCGACGGCACGGACCTGCGCCGCCACACCCCCGTCGGCCCCGACGCCTTCTACGCCCGCCACGCCGCCACCGACGGCGTCCGCGTCGTCTACGCGAGCGCCGGCCGGATCCTGCTGCTCGACGACCTCGGCCCCGGCACCGCGCCCCGCGAGCTCGACATCCGCCTCGGCGGCCAGCGCACCGACCTCCAGCCCTACCCGGTCCGCGCGGAGTCCTGGCTGCGCGCCGCCGCCCCCGACCACACCGGGCGCGGCAGCGCCGTCCTGGTCCGCGGCGGCGTCCACTGGGTGACCCACCGCGAGGGCCCCGCCCGCACGCTCGCCGCCGAGCCCGGCGTACGGGCCCGGCTGCCGCACACCTTCCGCGCCGACGGCGAGGAGCAGGTCGTGTGGGTGACCGACGCCGAGGGCGCGGACGCGCTGGAGTTCGCGCCCGCCGCCGGCCGCCCGCTCGGCGAGAGCGCCCGCCGGATCGCCGGCGGGCTGCTCGGCCGGGTGACGGGCCTGGCCGTCGCCCCCGACGGCGGCCGGCTCGCCGTCGCCTCCCACGACGGCCGGGTGCTGCTCGTCGAGCGGGAGAGCGGCGAGGTCCGCGAACTCGACCGCAGCGAGGACGGCGAGCCGGGCGGCCTCGTCTTCTCGCCCGACTCCGGCTGGCTCGCCTGGTCGCACCCCGGCCCCGGGCCCCTGCGCCAGCTCAAGCTGGCCCACCTCGCCGACCTGGCGGTCACCGAGGCCACCCCCTTGCGCTTCCGCGACTTCTCACCCGCCTTCACCCTCGACGGCAAGCACCTCGCGTTCCTCTCCGAGCGCTCCTTCGACCCGGTCTACGACGCCCACGTCTTCGACCTGTCCTTCCTCGGCGGCGGCCGGCCCCACCTGATCCCCCTGCTCGCCACCACCCCCTCGCCGTTCGGCCCGCAGCGCCACGGCCGGCCCGCCGAGTCCGGCGCCGACAAGCCGGACCGGCCCGACGGCGCCGCGCACCCCCACCAGGAGGGCGAGGACCGGATCAGCACCCCCGTCACCCGCATCGACCTCGACGGACTGGAGAGCCGCATCGTCCCGTTCCCCGTCGAGGCGGCCCACTACACCTCGCTGCGCGCCGCCCGCGACGGGCTGCTCTGGCTGCGCCACCCGGTCACCGGCACCCTCGGCGCCTCGCTCGCCTCCCCGGACGCCGAGTGGCCCGCCACCACCCTGGAGCGCTACGACCTCACCCAGCGCTCGGTGGAGGAACTCCGCTCCGACGCCGACTGGTTCACCGTCACCGGCGACGGCAAGCGGGTCCTGGTCCGCGGCGAGGGCAAGCTGCGGCTCGTCCCCTCCGACCGCCGCGTCTCCGCGGGCGACGACGCCACCGACTCCCACGTCACCGTCGACCTCGGCCGCGTCCGCCGGCACATCGAACCGGCCGCGGAGTGGCGGCAGATGTACGAGGAGACGGGCCGGATCGCCCGCGACCAGTTCTGGCGCGCCGACCTGGGCGGCCTCGACTGGCAGGGCGTCCTCGACCGCTACCGCCCTCTGCTCGACGGCGTCGCCACCCACGACGACCTCGTCGACCTGCTCTGGGAGGTCCAGGGCGAGCTCGGCACCTCGCACGCCTACGTCACCCCCTCCGGCGGCGACCGCCGGGCCGCCCGCCGGCAGGGGCTGCTCGGCGCCGACCTCACCCGCACCGGCGACGGCCGCTGGACGGTCGCCCGGGTGCTGCCCGCCGAGACGTCCGACCCGCACGGCCGCTCCCCGCTCACCGCGCCGGGCGTCGCCGTCCGCGCCGGGGACGAGCTGCTCGCCGTCGACGGGCGGCCGGTCGACCCCGTGACCGGCCCCGGACCGCTGCTCGTCGGGGCCGCGGGCAAGCCCGTGGAGCTGACCGTACGGCCCGCGGGCGGCGGCGAGGTGCGGCACGTCGTCGTGGTGCCGCTCGCCGACGAGGAGCCGCTGCGCTACCACGACTGGGTGGCCGGCCGCCGGGCCCACGTCCGCGACGCCTCCGACGGCCGGCTCGGCTACCTGCACGTGCCCGACATGATGGCCCCCGGCTGGGCGCAGCTCCACCGCGACCTGCGGATCGAGATGGCCCGCGAAGGGCTGGTCGTCGACGTCCGCGAGAACCGCGGCGGCCACACCTCCCAGCTGGTGGTGGAGAAGCTCGCCCGGCAGATCGTCGGGTGGTCCCTGCCGCGCGACCAGCGCCCGTACTCCTACCCCGAGGACGCCCCGCGGGGCCCCGTGGTCGTCGTCGCGAACGAGTTCTCCGGCTCCGACGGCGACATCGTCAACGCGGCGATCCGCGCCCGCGGCATCGGCCCGGTGGTCGGGGTGCGCACCTGGGGCGGCGTCATCGGCATCGACAACCGCTACGGGCTCGTCGACGGCACCCGGATCACCACGCCGAAGTACGCCTTCTGGCTGGAGGGCCCGGGCTTCGGGGTGGAGAACCACGGCGTCGAACCGGACGTCGAGGTCGTCCACACCCCCGGCGACCACGCCGCCGGCCGCGACCCGCAACTCGACGAGGCCGTCCGGATCGCGCTCGCCGCGCTCGCGCAGTCCCCGGCGAAGACCCCGCCGGGCCTCCCGTCGACGGGTTCCGGTTCCGGGCCGCGGTGAACCGGGCTTCCTCGAAGCACGGTACGGAGGCGGCGCCGTCCCTAGGATGAGGAGTCGCCGCCCCGCGCGGCGACTGCGGCGCGAGCCGTCCGGGGCCCCCTCCGCGGGCCCGGGACGTGCCGGATCCGAGGGGGACGACGATGACCCAGGCCGCCTGGCGCCGCAAGCGCGGCGAGCTGCCCTGCGAGACGACCAGCTTCGTCGGGCGGGACGCCGAGATCGCCGCCGTACGCGCCCTCTTCCGGACCGCCCGGATGGTCACCCTGCTCGGCCCCGGCGGGGTCGGCAAGACGCGGATCGCGGTCCGCGCGGCCGCCCGGCTCGCCCCCGGCTTCCGCGACGGGGTCCGCATGGTGGAGCTGGCCGGCGTCCAGGACGGCGAGCTGCTCGCCCACAGCGTGGGCGCGGCCTTCGGGCTGCCCGAGGGCACCGGCGACAGCCCGCTCGACATGGTCGTCGAACTGCTGCGCGAGGAGCAGTCCCTGCTCGTCCTCGACACCTGTGAGCACCTCGTCGACGCCTGCGCGATGCTCGCCGAGGTCCTGCTGACCAGCTGCCCGGAGGTCCGGCTCCTCCTGACGAGCCGTCAGGCCCTCGACGTGCCCGCCGAACACGCCTACGTCATCGACCCGTTGGAGGTCCCCGCCCGGGACGCCGTCCGCGGTCTGGAGGGCAGCACCGCCGTGCGGCTCTTCCTGGAGCGCGCCGCGGCCGCCCGCCCCGGCTTCGCCCTCACCCGGGAGAACCGGGCCCACGTCGCCGCCCTCTGCCGCCGCCTCGACGGCATCCCGCTCGCCCTCGAACTCGCCGCCGTCCGGCTGCGCGCCCTCTCCCTCGAAGAGGTGCTCCGCCGCCTCGACGACCGCTTCCGGGTGCTCGGCGGCACCCGCACCCCCCACCCCCGCCACCAGACGCTGCGCACCGCCATCGACTGGAGCCACGAGCTGTGCACCCCGGCCGAGCAGGCCCTGTGGGCCCGGCTCTCCGTCTTCCGCGGCGGCTTCGACCTCGCCGCGGCCGAACGGGTCTGCGCGGACGACGGACCGGACGCCGAGGACGGCCTCGGACCCGACGGCGTCGTCGAGCGGCTCATCGGCCTGGTCGACAAGTCCGTCGTGCTGCGCCACGACGCCGGGGACGGCGAGCGCTACCGGATGCTCGACACCCTGCGCGAGTACGGGGCCGAGCGGCTCGCCGCGACCGGCCGCGCCGCGCACTTCGCCGCCCGCCACCGCGACCACTACCTCGCCCTTGCCGAGGAGGGCGACCGGCTGTGGTGCGGACCCGACCAGGTCGCCTGGGTGCACCGCCTCGACCAGGAGCTCGACAACTTCCGCGGCGCCCTGGAGTACAGCCTCGCCACCCCCGGCGAGGAGGCGGCCGGGCTCCGCCTCGCCGTCTGCCTCAACCCGCTCTGGCTCGGCCGCGGCCGGCTCTACGAGGCCCGCCGCTGGCACGAGCGGGCCGTCGCCCTCACCCCCTCCGGCGACACCGACACCCCCGACCGGATCAGGGCCTGCTGGCAGTCCGCCCACTTCCAGGTCGTCCAGGGCGAGTTCGAGCACCTGCCCGCCGTCCTCGCCGACTGCGCCGAGCGCGCCGCCCGCATCGGCGACCGGCCCGGCGAGGCCTACGCCCTGCTCATCGAGGGCATGTGCCTGACCCTCCTCGGCGCGGGCGACGAGTTCGCCCACGTCAACGGCCAGGCCGTCGCCCGCATGGAGGCGCTCCGGGACGAGCCGGTCGGCACCGGCATCGCCCACTACTCCGCCGCCCTGCACTGGGCGCGGGTCGGCGCGTACGACCTCGCCCTGCGCCACGCCCACCGCTCGCTCGAGGAACTCCCGCCGGGGGAGCAGTACTTCCGGGCGGTGGCGAAGGTCGCGATCGGCTTCACCCGCTTCGGGCAGGGCGAGCTCGCCGAGTGCCGCCGGGTGGCGCGCGAGGTGCTCGCCGACTGCCACGAGATCGGCGACTCCTTCGGCACCGGCACCGCGCTGGAACTCCTCTCCTGGCTCGACGCCACCGAGGACGCCCACACCGACGCCGCCGTCGTCATGGGCGCGGCCTCCGCCGTGCTCCGCGGCAACTGCGCGCTGCTGTGCAACGACCCGATCCTGCTCGTCGTCCGCGAGGCGATGCAGACCCAGACCAGGGACGCCCTGGGCGCGCAGGAGTTCGCGCGGCGCTGGGAGCGCGGCGAGGCCCTCGGCCGGGACCGGGCCGTCCGGTTCGCCCTGGGCGAGTCCGCGGTGCTCGGCGGGCCCGCGGCGGACGGCCCGTCGCTCGCCGCGCTGACCCGGCGGGAGCGGGAGGTGGCCGATCTGGTCAAGGAGGGGCTGTCCAACCGGGCCATCGCCGAACGGCTCGTCATCTCCAAGCGGACGGTCGACGCGCACGTCGAGCACATCCTCGCCAAGCTCGGCTTCGGATCGCGGGGCGAGATCGCCGCGCTGGTCCGGGCGGACCTCCCGGCGCCCAACGGCCTACCATGAGGCCCCGGTGCCTCGGCGGCACCGGTAGCTCGTACTGGGAGGTGCGGACGGATGTCCACGGAACCGCAGGCCACGACCGCGGACGGATCGGGAGCGCCCGACGCCGACTGCCTGTTCTGCAGGATCGTCGCGGGGCAGATCCCGGCGACCGTCGTCCGGGAGACGGAGACGACCCTCGCCTTCCGGGACATCAACCCGCAGGCCCCCACCCACGTCCTGGTGATCCCCAAGCTGCACCACCCCGACGCCGCCTCGCTGGCCGCAGCCGCGCCGCAGGCCGCCGCCGACGTGCTCGCCGCCGCGGGCGAGGTCGCCGCGCAGGAGGAGCTGGAGAGCTACCGGCTGGTGTTCAACACCGGGGCGGGCGCGGGCCAGACCGTCTTCCACGCCCACGTGCACGTGCTCGGGGGCCGCGGCCTCCAGTGGCCCCCCGGCTAGCGGCCCGCCCCCGTGTCCGCACGCGAGTTCGTCGCCCTCGGCACCGCCAGCCAGGTCCCCACGCGCCGCCGCAACCACAACGGCTACCTGCTGCGCTGGGACGGCCAGGGCATCCTGTTCGACCCCGGCGAGGGCACCCAGCGGCAGATGGTGCACGCCGGGGTCGCCGCCCACGACCTGCACCGGATCTGCGTCACCCACTTCCACGGCGACCACTCGCTCGGCCTCGCCGGCGTGATCCAGCGGATCAACCTCGACCAGGTGCCGCACGAGGTCACCGCCCACTACCCGGCGAGCGGGCAGCACTTCTTCGAGCGGCTGCGGTACGCCACCGCCTACCGCGAGACCGTCCGCCTCACCGAGGGCCCGGTCGCCGCCGACGGGGTCCTCGCCGAGACGCCCTCGTACACCCTGGAGGCGCGCCGGCTCTCGCACCCGGTGGAGTCCTTCGGCTACCGGCTGGTCGAGCCGGACGGCCGGCGGATGCTGCCCGCGCTCCTCGCCGAGCGCGGGATCCGCGGGCCCGCCGTCGGCCGCCTCCAGCGGGACGGCGTCGTCGGCGGGGTGCGCCTGGAGGACGTCAGCGAGGTCCGGCGCGGGCAGCGGTTCGCGTTCGTCATGGACACCCGGCTGTGCGACGGCGTGGACGCGCTCGCCGAGGGCTGCGACATGCTCGTCATCGAGTCGACCTTCCTCGACGAGGACGAGCGGCTCGCCGCCGACCACGGGCACCTGACCGCCGGCCAGGCCGCCCGGGTCGCGGCCCGGGCGGGCGTCCGTCACCTCGTCCTCACCCACTTCTCGCAGCGCTACACCGACCCGACCGCGTTCGAACGGCAGGCGCGCGACGCGGGGTTCGACGGCGAGCTGAGCGTGGCCCGGGACCTGGACGTGATCCCGCTGCCGAAGCGGAGCTGACCGGCCCGGGCCCCGGCCTCAGCCGACGGGGGCGGCGTACCGGCGCTCGGCGGAGGAGTCGCCGTCGTACGCCTCGACCGGCACGTACGCGGCCGTCGTGACGAGGTCGTCGGCCTCCGCGGCGAGCGGGGCGACGGTGATCGGCGCGACCGGCTGCTCGGGGGCGCCGAGCGCGGGGACGGCGCCGGACGGGACACCGGTCGCCGCGGCGAGCGCGGCGGCCGGGGCGCCGCCCTTGCGGCGGACCGCGCCGGGCAGCAGCGGGCGGCCCGCGGTGTGCAGGGCGACCGCGGTCAGCGGGACGGCGAGGAGCAGCAGCAGGGCGCACAGGACCATGCCCATGCCCGGGTAGCCGGCCCGCGCGGCCAGCGTGCTGCCCACGACCGGGCCGCAGGCGACCCCCAGCGACGAGCAGGAGCCGACGAGCACCGCCCAGCGGCCGCGCGGGTCGAGGGAGGCCGCGAGGCCGAGCAGGTACGAGAGCACCACCGGGTACATCGCGTTCCACAGCACCTCGCCGGTCGCGAACGCGGCCAGGTCGTCGGCGGAGGCGGCCAGCGCGATGCAGCCCGCGATGACGGCCGTGCCCGCGCCGATCGGCAGCGCGCGGCCGAGCCGCGAGCCGAGCAGGCCCGCGCCGAGCACGCCGAGCAGACCCGCGCCGAGCGCCACGGCGAACACCGCGCCGACCGTCACCTCGCTCAACCCGGCCTGGTCGAGGCCGATCCGCGAGCTGACGCCCCACAGCGAGTTCTGCGCCATCGACCACAGCGCGACCGTCCCGGCGAGCACCGTGCCGGTGCGCAGGTACGGCAGCGGGGTGCGGGTCGTCCGGACGTCGCCGGCGCCGTCGCGGGAGCCCGCCGCCTCCGGGCGCAGCCGCCCGGCCGCGGCCTGGGCGAGCACCGCGGTGACCGCGAGGGCGAGGAACGGGGCGCGGTGGCCGCCGCCGAGGTGGGGGAGCGTCAGGTAGAGCGCGCCGGCGACGGCGGACACCGAGAGCAGGCCGAGCGTGGACGCCCGGTGCGGGTCGCGCTGCGCGGCGATCTGGGCGGCGGCGACGGTCGTGGCCGTCCCCGAGCCGAGGCCGCCGAGCGTCGCGGCGGCGATGACGAGGGCGCCGTAGGCGGCCGGGGTCGCGGCGGCGGTGCCGTAGCCGACCAGCATCAGGAGCAGTCCCGCGCGCGCCACCCGGTGCGGGCCGAGGCGGTCCACCCGGGAGGCGAGCGTGAAGCCGGCGGTGGCCGACGCGAGGAGCAGCGAACTGCCCGCGAGCCCCGCCTGGGCGGCGGTGAGCCCGAGTGACGCGCCGAGGCGGGCCACGGTGGTGGGGAGCAGGTAGGCGGCGAGGTAACCGGCGGTGAAAACGGTCACCAGCGGCCAGGCGACGGGAGCGCGGCGGGACACGGGCGGTTCCTGACAAGGGAGAAGAGCGGTGCGAGGGGGTGCTCAACTGACTCGTGGGACAGGAGCGCGGGGCAATTTGTATCAAGCGCGCGGGACCTCGGAACAGCCGGTCGGGTGTGATCTGCGGCACGTGGGGTTTCGGGCCGGCTCGACGGGGTAGGAAGGCGGTCTTTCACGTCACTTGCACAGGCCGCCGCCATGGGTGGTCGTGGGTGGGCACGCCCCGCCGGGCAGCGGCGGGCCTCCCCTTGGCGCCGCACCCGTTTGGCAGACTGGTCCGGTGAGCCCGCACCCGCACGCGCACGCGAACCCGCACGTCGACCCCCTCGCCGCCGTCCGCGCGGCAGGCGATCCCATCTGGGACGTCTACCTCACCGGCACCGTCTTCCTGGACATCGTCTTCACCGGCCTCGACAGCGCCCCCGTCCGCGGCACGGAGTCCTGGGCCCGCGGCATGGGATCGAGCCCCGGCGGCGTCGCCAACATGGCCACCGCGCTCGCCCGCCTGGGCCTGCGCACCTCCCTCGCCGCCGCGTTCGGCGACGACCACTACGGCGAGTACTGCTGGGACGCCCTCGAACAGGGCGAGGGCATCGACCTCTCCCGCTCCCGCACGGTCCCCGGCTGGCACTCGCCGGTGACCGTCTCGATGGCCTACGAGGGCGAGCGCACGATGGTCAGCCACGGCCACGAGGCGCCCCTGTCGCAGCTGCCCGGCGACCTGCCGCCCGAGCCGCCGTCCGCCCGGGCCGCGGTGGCCTCGCTGGCGCCCGGCCGCAGTGAGGAGTGGGTGGGCCACGCGGCCCGCGCGGGCACGCGCCTCTTCGCCGACGTCGGCTGGGACGAGACCGGCCGCTGGGACCTGGCCGCGCTGACCGACCTCGCGCACTGCGAGGCGTTCCTGCCGAACGCGGAGGAGGCCATGCGCTACACCCGCACCGACTGCCCCCGCGCCGCGGCCCGCGCGCTGACCGACGTCGTGCCCGTCGCCGTCGTCACCCTCGGCGCGGAGGGGGCGTACGCGGTCGACGGGCGGACGGGGGAGACCGCCGAGGTCCCCGCGATCGCCGTCCAGGCGCTCGACCCCACCGGCGCGGGCGACGTCTTCGTGGCCGGCTTCGTCACCGGCACCCTCGCCGACTGGCCGCTCGCCGACCGGCTCGCCTTCGCCGGCCTCACCGCGGCCCTCAGCGTCCAGGAGTTCGGCGGCTCCCTCTCCGCACCCGGCTGGCAGGAGCTCGCCGCGTGGTGGCAGCAGGTCCGCGCCGTCGACACCCAGGACCCCACCCCCCTGCGCCGCTACGCCTTCCTCGACCCCCTCCTCCCCACCCCCACCCACCCCTGGCCCCGCCGCCGCGCCGTCCCCACCATCGGCTTCCGCGCCTAGCCCCGCCGGCGGGCGGGAGCGGTCCCGCTCGCCCCGTCCGGCCCGGGGGGTCGGAAAAAGGGCGGGCATTGTCGGAGGCGGGTCGTACCCTTGGCAGTGCCGACAGTGATCCCGTCCGGGAGGAAGTTCCGGCCCTCGAGGCCCGCCCATGACCCAGCCAGCATCCCGTGCCACGCAGCCAGAGAGCCGCGCCAGGTTCACCATTCCGGCCAGCCACCCGATGGTCACCGTCCTCGGGTCCGGAGACGCGCTGCTGCGTGTGATCGAAGAGGCCTTCCCGGCGGCCGACATCCACGTCCGGGGCAACGAGATCAGCGCGACCGGAGAGCAGGGCGACGTCGCCCTCATCCAGCGGCTGTTCGACGAGATGATGCTGGTCCTGCGTACGGGAGCACCCATGACGGAAGACTCGGTGGAGCGGTCCATCGCCATGCTGAAGAACCACTCCAACGGGCACGGCAACGGCGCAGGACCCGCCGAGACGCCCGCCGAGGTGCTCACCCAGAGCATCCTCTCCTCGCGCGGACGCACGATCCGCCCCAAGACCCTCAACCAGAAGCGCTACGTCGACGCCATCGACCGGCACACGATCAACTTCGGCATCGGCCCCGCCGGCACCGGCAAGACGTACCTGGCCATGGCCAAGGCCGTCCAGGCGCTGCAGGCCAAGCAGGTCGAGCGGATCATCCTCACCCGCCCCGCCGTCGAGGCGGGCGAGCGGCTCGGCTTCCTGCCGGGCACTCTGGTGGAGAAGATCGACCCCTACCTGCGCCCGCTCTACGACGCGCTGCACGACATGCTCGACCCGCTGACCATCCCCCGCCTCATGGAGGCGGGCACCATCGAGGTCGCCCCGCTCGCCTTCATGCGCGGCCGGTCGCTCAACAACGCGTTCATCATCCTCGACGAGGCGCAGAACACCTCGACCGAGCAGATGAAGATGTTCCTGACCCGCCTCGGTTTCAACTCGAAGATCGTGGTCACCGGAGACGTGACCCAGGTCGACCTCCCCGGCGGCACGCAGAGCGGTCTGCGCCAGATCCAGGCCATCCTGGACGGCGTGGAGGACATCCACTTCTCGCGGCTCACCACCGAGGACGTCGTCCGGCACAAGCTGGTCGGCCGTATCGTCGACGCGTACGAGAAGTACGAGAACCGAGACGGCCGCGCCGGGTCGTAAGTCACAGCGGGAGCAGCGAACAGACATGTCGATCGACGTCAACAACGAGTCCGGGACCGAGGTCGACGAGGCCTCGGTCCTCGACATCGCCCGCTACGCCCTCACGCGGATGCGGATCCACCCGCTCTCCGAGCTCTCGGTGATCGTCGTCGACGCCGACGCGATGGAGCAGCTCCACATCCAGTGGATGGACCTGCCGGGTCCCACCGACGTCATGTCGTTCCCGATGGACGAGCTGCGCCCGCCGTCGAAGGACGACGCCGAGCCCCCACAGGGCCTCCTCGGCGACATCGTGCTCTGCCCCGAGGTCGCCGAGAAGCAGGGCCTGGAGGCCGAGACGCGGCACTCCATGGACGAGGAGCTCCAGCTCCTCACCGTCCACGGCGTGCTGCACCTCCTCGGCTACGACCACGAGGAGCCGGACGAGAAGGCCGAGATGTTCGGCCTCCAGGCGGCCATCGTGGACGGCTGGCGCGCCGAGAAGGGCCTGACCGGCCCGTCCCCCGCCCCGACGGTCTCATGACGTTCCAGCTCATCGCCGGGGCCGTCGCCCTCGTCGTCGTGGCGTGGCTCGCCGCCTGCGCCGAGGCCGGCATCGCCCGCATCTCCACCTTCCGCGCCGAGCAGGCGGCCCGTGAAGGACGCCGCGGCAGCGCCGGCCTCGCCCAGATCGCCGCCGACCCCACCCGGTACCTCAACGTGGCGCTCCTGGTCCGCATCGCCTGCGAGATGGCGGCCGGATCGCTCGTCACCTACGGCTTCCTGGCGCAGTTCGACAGCACCTGGGAGGCCCTGCTGCTCGCCATCGGCGTCATGGTCCTCGTGTCCTACGTCGCCGTCGGCGTCTCGCCGCGCACCATCGGCCGCCAGCACCCGCTCAACACCGCCACGGCCGCGGCGTACGTCCTGCTGCCGCTGGCCAGGATCATGGGGCCGATCCCGCAGCTCCTGATCCTCCTCGGCAACGCGCTCACCCCCGGCAAGGGGTTCCGCAAGGGCCCCTTCGCCTCCGAGGCCGAGCTGCGCGCGATGGTCGACCTCGCCGAGCAGGAGTCGCTCATCGAGGACGACGAGCGCCGCATGGTGCACTCCGTCTTCGAGCTCGGCGACACCCTCGTCCGCGAGGTCATGGTGCCGCGCACCGACATCGTCGTCATCGAGCGCCACAAGACGATCCGCCAGGCCCTCACCCTCGCCCTGCGCTCCGGCTTCTCCCGCATCCCGGTGACCGGCGAGAGCGAGGACGACGTCGTCGGCGTCGTCTACCTCAAGGACCTGGTGCGCCGCACCCACATCAACCGCGACGCCGAGAGCGAGCCGGTCTCCACCGCGATGCGCCCCGCCGTCTTCGTCCCCGACACCAAGAACGCCGGCGACCTGCTGCGCGAGATGCAGCGCGACCGTCACCACGTCGCCGTCGTCGTCGACGAGTACGGCGGCACGGCCGGCGTCGTCACCATCGAGGACATCCTGGAGGAGATCGTCGGCGAGATCACCGACGAGTACGACCGTGAGGTGCCCCAGGTCGAGGAGCTCGGCGACGAGCGCTTCCGGGTCACCGTGCGGCTCGACATCCAGGACCTCGGCGAGCTGTACGGGCAGGCCGCGTTCGACGACGAGGACGTCGAGACGGTCGGCGGCCTGCTCGCCAAGGCGCTCGGCCGGGTGCCTATCGCCGGCGCGACCTGCGTCGTCCACCTCCCCGACGGGCGCCCCCTGCGGCTGACCGCGGAGACGCCGGCCGGCCGGCGGAACAAGATCCTCATCGTGCTCGTCGAACCCGAGAAGGAGTCGGGCGAGGACGACGACCGCACCGCGTCGGAGGAGGCCACCGCATGACGCCGGACGCGCTCCGGGCGCTGTGCCTGGGGTTCGAGGCCGCCGTCGAGGACTTCCCGTTCGGCCCGGAGACGTCCGTCTTCAAGGTCGGCGGGAAGCTCTTCGCGCTCTCGGCCCTCGACGGCGACCCGCTCACCGTCAACCTCAAGTGCGAGCCCGAGCAGGCGCTGCGGCTGCGGGAGGAGCACCCGGGCGTGGTCCTCCCCGGCTACCACCAGAACAAGCGGCACTGGAACACCGTCCACGTCGCCGGCCTCCCCGCGGACCGGCTCCGCGAGCTCGTCGAGGACAGCTACGACCTCGTCGTCGCCGGCCTGCCCCGCACCGAACGCCTCCGCCTCGACCGGCCCTGACCAGGGCCGGTCCGCGTCCGCTCCTTATGCTCGCTCCATGAGCGAGAACACCGCGCCGGCCGCCGAGCCCGGCCCCGAGGACAAGAAGATCATCACCCTGGCCCGCAGCGCCCGCGCCCGCAACGGCGTCCCCGAGGGCGCGGCGGTCCGCGACGACACCGGCCGCACCTACGTCGCCGGCACGGTCGCCCTGGCGTCCCTGCAGCTCAGCGCCCTGCGCACGGCGGTCGCGATGGCGGTCGCCTCGGGCGCGGGGTCGCTGGAGGCGGCGGCGGTCGTGTCGGCGGGGGACTCGCTCCCGGACGAGGACCTGGCGGCGGTCCGCGATCTGGCGGGCCCGGACACGCGGATCTTCCTGGCGGGCCCGGACGGCTCGGTGCGGGCGGAACTCACCGCCTGACGCGTCCCCCGTGGGGGTGTGGGGGCGGAGCCCCCGCGATCGGGGACAATGAACGCCATGAGCGTTCATAACCAGTCGCCCCATCGCGCGGGCTTCGCCTGTTTCGTCGGCCGCCCCAACGCCGGCAAGTCCACCCTCACGAACGCTCTGGTCGGTCAGAAGGTGGCCATCACCTCCAACCGGCCGCAGACCACCCGGCACACCGTCCGCGGCATCGTGCACCGCCCCGACGCGCAGCTGATCCTGGTCGACACGCCCGGCCTCCACAAGCCGCGCACCCTCCTCGGCGAGCGGCTCAACGACGTCGTCCGCACCACCTGGGCCGAGGTCGACGTGATCGGCTTCTGCCTGCCCGCGGACCAGAAGCTCGGCCCCGGCGACAAGTTCATCGCCAAGGAGCTCGCCGGCATCCGCAAGACGCCGAAGATCGCCGTCGTCACCAAGACGGACCTGGTCGACGGCAAGACGCTCGCCGAGCAGCTCATCGCCGTCGACCAGCTCGCGGCCGAGCTGGGCTTCGAGTGGGCGGAGATCGTGCCGGTCTCGGCGGTCGAGGGCTCGCAGGTCTCGCTCCTCGCGGACCTGATCGCCCCCCTGCTCCCGGAGGGCCCCCCGCTCTACCCGGAGGGCGACCTCACGGACGAGCCCGAGCAGGTGATGGTCGCCGAGCTGATCCGCGAGGCGGCGCTGGAAGGCGTGCGGGACGAACTGCCGCACTCCATCGCCGTCGTCGTCGAGGAGATGCTGCCGCGGGAGAACCGCCCCGCGGACAAGCCGCTGCTCGACATCCACGCGAACGTCTACATCGAGCGGCCGAGCCAGAAGGGCATCATCATCGGCCCCAAGGGCGCGCGCCTGCGCGAGGTCGGCACCAAGTCCCGCAAGCAGATCGAGGCGCTCCTCGGCACCCCCGTCTTCCTCGACCTCCACGTCAAGGTCGCCAAGGACTGGCAGCGCGACCCCAAGCAGCTCCGCAAGCTCGGCTTCTGAGGTCCGGGGCCCCTCGCCGCCGCCCCGCGGAGCGGTCGGGGCGGCCGAGTTTCCGCCCCGGCTGATATTCCGTCGCCCCCAGTGCTTTGATGATCCACATGACGACTGCCGACCACAGCCTGCCCGAGCTCGAGCGGTACTACGACGCCGTGCCGCGGGCGGGGGCGCGGGTGGAGAGCTTCGGGCCGCTGACGCTGTTCGTGCGCGAGGGCGGCGGGTGGCCGTTCTACGCCCGGCCGACGCTCGGCTGGGACGGGCCCCCGGCCGGGGTCGAGGACGTCGAGCGGGTGCGGGCGCGGCAGCGGGAGCTGGGGATCCCGGAGGCGTTCGAGTGGGTCGACGGGACCACGCCGGGCCTGCGCGAGGTGATCGAGGAGAGCGGGCTGCGGGTGACCTCGCATCCGCTGATGCTCCTCGACGAGGAGTTCGACGGCGCCCCCGACCCGCACCCCGGCGTGCGGATCCTCGGCCCGGACGACCCGATGCTCGCCTCCGCCCTCGCCGTCCCGCACCTCGCCTTCGCCCACCCGGGGACGGCGGTCGGCACCGTCGGCGTGCCGGAGCTGGTCGCCGCGACGGCGCAGCGCGCCGGCGACGGGACCGTCGAGCGCACCGCGGAACGCATCCGCTCCCGCGGCACGGTGCTCGCCGCGGCGATCGAGGACGGGGTCGCGCTGTGCTCCGGCCAGTACAACCCGGTCGGCACGGTCACCGAGATCGTCGGCGTCGGGACGCTCCCGGCGGCGCGCCGGCGCGGCCTCGGCCTCGCGGTGACGGCCGCGCTGGTCGCCGACGCCCGCGGGCGCGGCATCGAGACGGTGTTCCTGTCCGCGGGCGACGAGGACGTGGCGCGGATCTACGGGCGCCTCGGCTTCCGCGCGGTGGCCACGGCGCTCATCGCCGAGCCGCCGCCGGCCGAGCCGCCGCCGGCCGAGCCGCCGCCGGCCGAGCCGCCGCCGGCCGAGCCGCCGCCGACCGGTCCGGCCCCGGCCGGGACGACGGCCGGCGGGGCCTGACGCTCAGGCCCCCTCCTTGAGCACCCGCGCGATCAGCGCCCGCTGGGCGTCGGTGAGCAGCGGCTCCGCGCAGCGGACCGTCCGGTCGTCGACGGTGATCCCGTAGGAGAAGCCGTCCGCGACCCCGGCCGGCGGCGAGGCGCGGTCCTCCGGCGACGCGAGCGCCGCACACGCCAGTTCGTGCCAGTCGTCCGCGTCGGGCAGGCCCGACGTGTCGACCGCCGCACGCCGCTCGATCCCGGCGAACCCGCCCGTACGTGTCACCTCGATACGCATGGTTCCGTTCTAGTACGGCTCAGGCGATGTCGACACCCACTTGCTCCCACGCCTTGGAGACGGCGTCGAGTTCGGACCCCGCCCCGAACCGCGCCCGGGCGGCCGCGACCGTCGCCGCGGCGAACTCGGTGAAGCTCGCGTCGACGGCGAGCGTGCCGGCGGTCAGGGTGTCGTACCAGATCCGCCCGGCCCGGTCCCAGGCGTTGCCGCCCAGCTCGGTGGCGAGCAGGTAGAAGGCGTGGTTGGGGATGCCGGAGTTGATGTGGACGCCGCCGTTGTCGCGGCCGGTGCGGACGTAGTCGTCCATGGTCGCGGGCTGCGGATCCGTGCCGAGGACGTCGTCGTCGTACGCGGTGCCGGGGGCCTTCATGGAGCGCAGCGCGGTGCCGGAGACGCCGGGGGCGAGGAGGCCGGCGCCGATCAGCCAGTCGGCGTCGGCGGCGGACTGGGCGAGGGTGTGCTGCTTGACCAGCGCGCCGAAGACGTCGGAGACCGACTCGTTGAGCGCGCCGGGCTGGCCGAAGTACGTGAAGTTCGTCGTGTACTGGGTCAGCCCGTGGGCGAGTTCGTGCGCGATGACGTCGACCGGGCCGGTGAAGTCGAGGAAGATCTCGCCGTCCCCGTCGCCGAACACCATCTGCTCGCCGTTCCAGAACGCGTTGCCGTAGTCGCGGTCGAAGTGGACGGTGGCGAGCAGCGGCAGGCCCGCGCCGTCGATCGAGTCGCGGCCGTAGGCGGACAGCAGCAGGTCGAACGTGGCGCCGAGGCCGGCGTAGGCGCGGTTGACGGTGGCGTCGTCGCCGGGGGCGTCGCCCTCGGAGCGGACCACGCGGCCGGGCAGCCCGGTGCCGTGCTCCGCGTCGTGGACGGTGCGCTGCGGGGCGCCGGGCGGCGCGCCCTCGGGCAGGGACGCGGCGGGCGCGCCGACGACGGTGGTCAGCCGGCGGGCGGTGCGCTGGGCGGCGTCGGCGGTCAGGGTGCGCCGGGCGGCGCGGGCGATGGCGGGGTCGTCGGCCTGCGCGAGCCTGTCGAGCAGGTGCGGCGGGACGATCGTGCAGAAGACCGGCTCGTGGCCGTGCTGGGAGTTCATGCCCGGCAATGTGGCACCGGGTCATGCCGCTGTCACGGGGTGCAGTCATGTTTGCCGCGAAAGAGTGACAGATCATCCTTTGACCGGGAACGGCTCCCGGTCCCGCATACTGGAACGGGTCCCCCGGGCCCGGCACACCTCGGCTAGGCTGCGGGACATCATGCGTATCGGGCTGCTCCTCCTTAGCTGCCGCGGCGAGGGCCTGTAAGTCGAGGCCGACCCCCTCCCCGCGGAGTGCTGGTGTGCAGCGACACAGTCGGCCGTCCCCCTCAAGGACACCCGAGGAGCCCCACGCCATGTCGAACCCCTCCCAGCAGCCCGCCCCGGTGAACCCCGCGACGCCGATCACCACGGCCACGCGGACGCAGCAGCCGTCGGGCATGCCGGTGCACAAGTACCGGCCGTACCAGCAGGTCGACATCCAGGACCGCACCTGGCCCGACCGGCGCATCACCGCGGCCCCCCGCTGGCTGTCGACCGACCTGCGCGACGGCAACCAGGCGCTGATCGACCCGATGTCCCCCGCCCGCAAGCGGGAGATGTTCGACCTGCTGGTGAAGATGGGCTACAAGGAGATCGAGGTCGGCTTCCCCGCCTCCGGCCAGACCGACTTCGACTTCGTGCGCTCCATCGTCGAGGAGCCGGGCGCGATCCCCGACGACGTGACGATCTCCGTACTGACCCAGGCCCGTGAGGACCTGATCGAGCGGACGGTGGAGTCGCTGGTCGGCGCGAGGAACGCGACCGTGCACCTGTACAACGCCACCGCGCCGGTCTTCCGCCGGGTCGTCTTCCGCGGCTCGAAGGACCAGATCAAGCAGATCGCCGTCGACGGCACCCGGCTGGTCATGGAGTACGCCGAGAAGCTGCTGGACGAGCGGACCACCTTCGGCTACCAGTACAGCCCGGAGATCTTCACCGACACCGAGCTGGACTTCGCGCTGGAGGTCTGCGAGGCGGTCATGGACGTCTGGCAGCCCGAGGCCGGCCGCGAGATCATCCTCAACCTGCCCGCCACCGTGGAGCGTTCGACGCCGTCCACGCACGCGGACCGTTTCGAGTGGATGAGCCGCAACCTGTCCCGGCGCGAGTTCGTCTGCCTGTCGGTGCACCCGCACAACGACCGCGGCACGGCCGTCGCCGCCGCCGAGCTGGCCCTGATGGCCGGCGCCGACCGCGTCGAGGGCTGCCTGTTCGGGCAGGGCGAGCGGACCGGGAACGTCGACCTGGTCACCCTGGGCATGAACCTGTTCTCGCAGGGCGTGGACCCGCAGATCGACTTCTCGCAGATCGACGAGGTGCGCCGCACCGCCGAGTACTGCAACCAGATGGAGATCCACCCCCGCCACCCCTACGCGGGCGACCTGGTCTACACGTCCTTCTCCGGCTCCCACCAGGACGCCATCAAGAAGGGCTTCGACGCGATGGAGGCCGACGCCGCGGCCCAGGGCAGGAGCGTCGACGAGATCGAGTGGGCGGTCCCGTACCTGCCGATCGACCCCAAGGACGTCGGCCGCTCCTACGAGGCCGTCATCCGGGTCAACTCGCAGTCCGGCAAGGGCGGTATCGCCTACGTCCTGAAGAACGACCACAAGCTGGACCTGCCGCGCCGGATGCAGATCGAGTTCTCGCGGACCATCCAGGCCAAGACCGACGCCGACGGCGGCGAGGTCACCCCGGCCGACATCTGGGCGATCTTCCAGGACGAGTACCTGCCCGCCGAGACCGGCTCCGCGCGCGCCCCCTGGGGCCGCATCCAGCTGCGCTCGGGCCAGACGACCACCGACAAGGACGGCACGGACACCCTGACCGTCGAGGCGGTCGTCGACGGCGCCGAGACCGTCCTGAACGGCACCGGCAACGGTCCGATCTCCGCGTTCTTCGAGGCGCTGGGCGCCATCGGCATCGACGCCCGCCTGCTGGACTACCAGGAGCACACGCTGAGCGAGGGCGCGTCCGCGCAGGCCGCCTCGTACATCGAGTGCGCCATCGACGGCAAGGTCCTGTGGGGCATCGGCATCGACGCCAACACCACCCGGGCCTCGCTGAAGGCGGTCGTCTCCGCCGTCAACCGCGCGGCCAGGTAGTTCACCCCCCAGGGGGCGGGCCACCGGCGACATGTCCCGGGCCCGCCCCCGGGTCCGGCCGCATCCGCCGCCCCGCGGGTACTGACGCCGCGGCGGGAGTGTGGCTAACATCACGTGCACACGGCGGTGTTGCCGTGGCGTTACGGAGGTGTCGCCGTGCAGTCCACTCGCATGTCACGCCTGTGCGGCATCTCGACGCTGTGCGGGATCCGCACGACCTGGACCACCGTCGGCGACGGGGAGTTCCACTGCCCCGACTGCGGCGGTGACCGCAACTACCGCCGGCGCACCGGCCGGCGCAGCCTCACCGTCCTCGGGGTCCCGCTGATCGGCCGTGGGGGAGTGGGCCCGGTCGTGGAATGCGCCTCCTGCCGCTCCCACTTCGGCACCGACGCCCTGGAGGCGCCCACCACCACCCGCTTCACCGCGATGCTCCGCGACGCCGTGCACACCCTCGCCCTCGCCCTCCTCGCGGCCGGCGGCACCGGCTCGCGGTCCGTGCGCGCGGCCGCCGTCCACGTGGTGCGCGGGGCCGGGTTCGAGGACTGCACCGAGGACCAGCTCACCACCCTCGTCGAGGCGCTCGCCGCCGACACCGGGCGGTTCCCCGGCTGCGCGGACGTCTCCCGCGGGGCCGCGCTCGCCGTCGAGCTGCACGAGGCCCTCGAACCGCTCGCCCCGCACCTCGCCCCGGCGGGCCGGGAGTCCCTCCTGCTGCAGGCCGCGCACATCGCCCTGGCCGACGGCCCCTACACCCCCGCCGAGCGCGACGCGCTCGCCACCGTCGGCTCCGCGCTCTCCCTCCGCCCGGAGGAAACGGTCCGCCTCCTGGAGACGGCCCGCACACCGTCCGGCTGACCGGCCCGGGCACCGCCCGTACGGCCCGCCCGGCCGTACGGGAGAATGGACCGCATGAGTCTGTTCCGTGACGACGGTGTCGTGCTGCGCACCCAGAAGCTGGGCGAGGCCGACCGGATCGTCACGCTGCTCACGCGCGGGCACGGGCGGGTGCGGGCCGTGGCGCGGGGGGTGCGGCGCACGAAGTCGAAGTTCGGGGCCCGCCTGGAGCCGTTCTCCCACGTCGACGTGCAGTTCTTCGCCCGCGGCAGCGAGCTCGTCGGGCGCGGGCTCCCGCTGTGCACGCAGAGCGAGACGATCGCACCGTACGGCAGCGGCATCGTCTCCGACTACGCCCGCTACACCGCCGGCACCGCGATGCTGGAGACGGCCGAGCGGTTCACCGACCACGAGGGCGAGCCGGCCGTCCAGCAGTACCTGCTGCTCGTCGGCGGGCTGCGGACGCTGGCCCGCGGCGAGCACGCCCCCCACCTCATCCTCGACGCGTTCCTGCTGCGCTCGCTCGCCGTCAACGGCTACGCGCCCAGCTTCGAGGAGTGCGCGCGGTGCGGGATGCCCGGGCCGAACCGGTTCTTCTCCGTCGCGGCCGGCGGGGTGGTCTGCGCCGAGTGCCGGGTGCCGGGAAGCGTCGTACCCTCCTCGGAGGCCGTCGCCCTGCTCAGCGCGCTGCTCACCGGCGACTGGGACACGGCGGACGCCTGCGAGGCCCGGCACGTCCGGGAGGGGAGCGGGCTGGTGTCCGCGTACCTGCACTGGCATCTGGAGCGCGGGCTGCGCTCCTTGCGATACGTAGAGAAAAGCTGAAGTAGGAGAGGGACACCCCCATGGCACGACGCGGGATTCTGGGGCGCCAGCGCCGCGAGTACAAGACGCCCGAGCCGCACCCCTCCGGTGCGGTGCCGCCGAAGCTGCCCGCCGAGCTGGTGCCGAACCACGTCGCCTGCGTGATGGACGGCAACGGCCGCTGGGCCAAGGAGCGCGGGCTGCCGCGGACCGAGGGGCACAAGGTCGGCGAGGGCGTCGTCCTCGACGTGCTCAAGGGGTGCCTGGAGCTGGGCGTGAAGAACCTCTCCCTCTACGCCTTCTCCACCGAGAACTGGAAGCGCTCGCCCGAGGAGGTGCGCTTCCTGATGAACTTCAACCGGGACGTCATCCGCCGCCGGCGCGACGAGATGGACGAGCTCGGGATCCGCATCCGGTGGGTCGGGCGGATGCCGAAGATGTGGAAGTCGGTCGTCCAGGAGCTCCAGATCGCCCAGGAGCAGACCGTCGGCAACGACGCGATGACCCTGTACTTCTGCGTCAACTACGGCGGGCGGGCCGAGATCGCCGACGCGGCGCAGGCGATCGCGCGCGACGTCGCGGCGGGCCGGCTCAACCCGGACAAGGTCAACGAGAAGACCTTCGCGAAGTACCTCTACTACCCCGACATGCCGGACGTCGACCTCTTCCTGCGCCCCAGCGGCGAGCAGCGCACCTCCAACTTCCTCGTCTGGCAGTCCTCCTACGCCGAGATGGTCTACCAGGACGTCCTCTGGCCCGACTTCGACCGCCGCGACCTGTGGCGTGCCTGCACGGAATACGCCTCCCGCGACCGCCGCTTCGGCGGCGCGATCCCCAACGAGCAGCAGTTGGCGGCGGGGAGCCTGTAGGGAGCGGCGACCTGGCGGGTGGCGGGGCTAGGATCCCGCTCCATGAACACTCCGGGGCGGGAATCCGTCGTCACCGAACGCGTCGAACTGGTCTGCACGCCGAACCGGGCGGACGTCCTGGCCGGGCTGCGGGCCCGGGCCGGGGTGACCGGGGCCACAGCGGTGCGCCTGGCGTTCCTCACGATCTCCCTCGTGGGCGGGGTGCTCGGCGTCGCCCTGCGGGGCGGAGCACCGTTCCCCGCCGAGGCGTTGATCATCGTGGGCGTCATGACCGCCCTGTACCCGCACCTCCAGGCCGCCGCCGTGCTGAAGACGCTGGCGCCCCAGGGCGAGATCCGCACCACCGTCGGCGACGCCGAGGGCGTCAGCTCGGCAGGCGCGCTGTTCCGGCAGTCCTTCGCGTGGCAGGCGTTCCGCGGCTACCGCGAGCGGGACGGCCGCTTCGTCCTGATCAGCCGCGATCGCAGCGGGATGCACATCGAGATCGTCCCGCTGCGGGCGCTCGTCGACCCCGCCGACGCGGACCGGCTGCGCGCGATCCTCGATCGCAACCTGCGGCGCGTCTGACGCGCGCCCCCACCCTCGGGTCAGGCCCCCGCGCAGTCCGCGCAGGTGCCGAAGATCTCGACGGTGTGGGCGACGTTGACGTAGCCGTGCTGCTCGGCGATCGCCTCGGCCCACTTCTCGACGGCGGGGCCCTCGACCTCGACCGCCTTGCCGCAGACGCGGCAGACGAGGTGGTGGTGGTGCTCGCCGGAGGAGCAGCGGCGGTAGACCGCCTCGCCGTCGCTGGTGCGCAGGACGTCGACCTCGCCCGCGTCGGCGAGCGACTGCAGCGTGCGGTAGACGGTGGTGAGGCCGACGGACGCGCCCTGGTGCTTGAGGAGGTCGTGCAGCTCCTGCGCGCTGCGGAACTCGTCGACCTCGGCCAGCGCCGCGGCCACCGCGGCGCGCTGCCTGGTCGAGCGGCCTCGTACCGGGGGTCCGGCGGTCGTCGCCACGTTGTCGTCCTCCTCGTATCGCTGCCGGTCCGCCATTGTGCCAGGGGCGGCGGCCGGCGTCAGACCCTCACCGCCTCCCCGGGCTCGGGCGCGGCGCCCGCGCGCGGCGCGGGGACGCCGATCCCGCAGGCCGCGGCCTCCGCGGCCGCCGCGCGCGCCCGGCGGCGGGCCAGCGGCGCGGAGGCGAGCGTCATCAGCAGGAAGACGGCGATGGCGAGCAGCACGATCGCCGCCCCCGACGGCGCCTCGACGTAGTACGTGGTGACCGTCCCGGCCAGCGAGACGGCCGTCCCGATCCCCATCGCGAGGAACAGCGTGACGGCGAACCCGCGGGTGACCCGCTGCGCCGCGGCGACCGGGATCACCATCATCGCGCTGACGAGCAGCAGCCCGACGATCCGCATCGCGACGGTGACCGTCACCGCCGCCGTCACCGCGATCAGCAGGTTGAGCAGCCGCACCGGCAGCCCGCTGACCCGTGCGAACTCCTCGTCCTGGCAGACGGCGAACAGCTGCCGCCGCAGCCCGACGGCGACCGCGAGCACCACCGCGGCGAGCACGACGGCCGCGGTGACGTCCGCGGTGGAGACGGTCGTGATCGAGCCGAAGAGGTAGGAGAGCAGCTGGGCGTTGGAGCCGCCCGGCGACAGGTTGATGATCATCACACCGCCGGCCATGCCGCCGTAGAAGAGCAGCGCGAGCGCGATGTCCCCGCTGGTCTTCCCGCGGGAGCGGATCAGCTCCATGCCGACCGCGCCGACGACGGCGACCAGGGTGGCCATCCAGATCGGGCTGGTGTTGAACAGCACCCCGAGCGCGACGCCGGTCATGGCGACGTGCCCGATCCCGTCGCCCATGATCGCCTGGCGGCGCTGGACGAGGTAGGTGCCGATGGCGGGGGCCGTGAGGCCGACCAGGGTGGCCGCGATCAGGGCCCGCTGCATGAAGGCGTAGTTCAGGAGGTCCATCAGGTCAGCAGTCCTGCCCGGATCGGTTCGCGGTCGTGGTGGTCGTGGGGGTGGACGTGGTCGTGGCCCGGCAGCGCGTGCGTGCCGACGGACTCCGGCGGCGGCCCGTCGTGGGTGACGCAGCCGTCGCGCAGGACGACCGCGCGGTCGATGAGCGGCTCCAGCGGGCCCAGCTCGTGCAGGACGAGCAGGACCGTCGCCCCGGCCGCGACCTGCGCGCGGACGGCGGTGGCGAGCACCTCCTGGCTGGCGAGGTCCACGCCGGCCATCGGCTCGTCCATGATCAGCAGCTCGGGCTCCACGGACAGCGCGCGGGCGATGAGCACCCGCTGGTGCTGGCCGCCGGAGAGCGCGTTGACGGAGTCCTCCGCCCGGTCCGCCATGCCGACGAGTGCGAGCGCCCGGTCGACGGCGGCCCGGTCGGCCCTGCGCGGCCACCCCAGGCGGTTGCGGGCGAGCCGGCCGGAGGAGACCACCTCGCGGACGGTGGCGGGCACCCCGCCCGCCGCGGTGGTGCGCTGCGGGACGTACCCGATCCGCGCCCAGTCGCGGAACCGCTTCAGCTCGGTGCCGAAGACGCGGATCTCGCCGCTGCTCAGCGGCACCTGACCGACGACCGCGCGGACGGCCGTCGACTTCCCCGAGCCGTTCGCGCCGAGCAGCGCGACGACCTCGCCGCGGTGGACGGTCAGGTCGACGCCGCGCAGGACGGGGCGGGAGCCGAGCGAGGCGGTGGCGCCGCGCAGGGATATGACGGGCTGCGCCGGGGCGTCGGCGGATCCGGACATGGTGGGTGCCTCCAAAGGTGCGGTCACTTCGCGCCGAGCGCCTTCTGCAGGGCGGCGAGGTTCGCCCGCATGACCCCGAAGTAGTCATCGCCCTTCGACCCGTCGGTGATTCCCTCGACCGGATCCAGGACGTCGGTCCTCAGACCCGTGTCGGAGGCGAGCGTCTTCGCGGTCTTGTCGCTGGCGAGCGTCTCGAAGAAGACGGTGGTGACGCCGTCGTGCCCCGCGATCTCCTGCAGCTGCCGCATGCGGGCCGGGCTGGGCTCGTTCTCCGGGTCGACGCCGGCGATCGACTCCTGCTCCAGGCCGTAGCGGGCGGCGAGGTAGCCGAAGGCGGAGTGGGTGGTGATGAACGTCCTGGTGTCGGTGTTCGCCAGGCCCTCGTCGAACTCCGTGTCGAGCGCCTTCAGCTTCGCGACCAGCGCGTCGGTGTTCTTCCCGTACGCGGCGGCGTGGTCGGGGTCGGCCTTGGCCATCGCCTTGCCGACGCCCTCGGCGACCTCGGCGTACCTGACCGGGTCGAGCCAGAAGTGGGGGTCGGTGGGGCCGTGGTCGTGGCCGTCGTCGGCGGAGTGCGCCTCGTCCCCGGCGTGGGAGTGGCCCTCCTCGGCGTGCTCCTCGCCCTCCGCGTGGTCGTGGCCCTCCTCACCCTCGTGGGAGTGCTCCTCCTGCGCGGCCGTCTCCAGCGTGGTCAGCTCGCCCGCGTCGACGGCGTTCTCCACGCCGGACTGGTCGATCGCCTCGTCCACGGCCGGCTGCAGGCCCTTCACGTACAGCGCGAGGTCGGACTCGCCGAGCTCGCCGGTCTGGCGGGGGGAGATCTCCAGGTCGTGCGGCTCCTGGCCGGGCTCGGTGAGCGTGGTGACCCGGGCGTTCTCCCCGCCGATCTGCTCGGCGAGGAACTGCAGCGGGTAGAACGACGCCGTCACGGCGAGCCGGCCGTCCGAGCCGCCGGAGGCGGAGCCCGACGCGGTGGAGCAGGCGGAGACGCCGAGCAGCGAGAGGGTGGCCGCGGCGGCGGGTATGAGGTGACGACGTCGAACGTTCATGACACTCATGTTCAACTAAAGTGGAAACGATTGTCAACAATGTCGTATGGGCGGATTGATCCGGAACCGATTTGATCCGGGGGGTGCACGCGCCGGTAACCTGAGGCTTTCGCCGCTCAACGAGGCGCCGGGCACCGCAGCTTCCGCGCCTCCACCGTCCGCCGTTACCGCCGTAATGAAGAGAGCACCGTGGCCGCCGACAAGATCGACACCATCGTCAGCCTGAGCAAGCGCCGTGGCTTCGTTTTCCCCTGCAGTGAGATCTACGGCGGTCAGCGGGCCGCCTGGGACTACGGGCACCTGGGCGTCGAGCTCAAGGAGAACCTCAAGCGCCAGTGGTGGCGCTACATGGTCACCTCGCGCGAGGACGTGGTCGGGCTCGACTCGTCGGTCATCCTGGCGTCCGAGGTCTGGGCCGCGTCCGGCCACCTGGCGACGTTCTCCGACCCGCTGACCGAGTGCCTCGCGTGTCACAAGCGGCACCGCGCCGACCACCTGGAAGAGGCGTACGAGGCCAAGCACGGCCGTCCGCCGGTGAACGGCCTCGCCGACGTCAACTGCCCCAACTGCGGCAACAAGGGCCAGTTCACCGAGCCCAAGCAGTTCTCCGGCATGCTGAAGACCCACCTCGGCCCGACCGAGGACACCGGCTCGGCGGCGTACCTGCGGCCCGAGACCGCGCAGGGCATCTTCACCAACTTCGCGCAGGTGCAGACGACCGCGCGCAAGAAGCCCCCGTTCGGCATCGCGCAGATGGGCAAGTCGTTCCGGAACGAGATCACGCCGGGCAACTTCATCTTCCGCACCCGCGAGTTCGAGCAGATGGAGATGGAGTTCTTCGTCAAGCCGGGCGAGGACGAGCACTGGCAGCAGTACTGGATGGACCAGCGCTGGGCCTGGTACACGGGCCTCGGTCTGCGCGAGGAGAACATGCGCTGGTACGAGCACCCCAAGGAGAAGCTCTCCCACTACTCCAAGCGCACCGCCGACATCGAGTACCGCTTCCAGTTCGGCGGCTCCGAGTGGGGCGAGCTGGAGGGTGTCGCCAACCGCACCGACTACGACCTCTCGGCGCACTCCAAGGCCTCCGGCCAGGACCTCTCCTACTTCGACCAGGAGAAGAACGAGCGCTACACGCCGTACGTCATCGAGCCCGCGGCCGGTGTCGGCCGCGCGATGCTGGCCTTCCTGCTCGACGCGTACACCGAGGACGAGGCGCCGAACGCCAAGGGCAAGCTGGAGAAGCGCGTCGTGCTGCGCCTCGACCACCGGCTCGCGCCGGTGAAGGCCGCGGTCCTGCCGCTCTCCCGCAACCCGGAGCTCTCGCCGAAGGCGAAGGGCCTCGCCGCGGACCTCCGCCAGAACTGGAACATCGACTTCGACGACGCCGGCGCCATCGGCCGCCGCTACCGCCGCCAGGACGAGATCGGCACCCCGTTCTGCGTCACCGTCGACTTCGACACCCTCGACGACAACGCGGTCACCGTCCGCGAGCGCGACACCATGAAGCAGGAGCGCGTCTCGCTGGACCAGATCCAGTCGTACCTGGGCAGCCGCCTGCTCGGCTGCTGACGCCTTCCCCGGCACCTGAGGGCCGGCCCCCGCTTCTGGCG